>JBIKKD010000217.1:0-3105 GCA_044360565.1 Kapaibacterium sp. (SeqCode) | reverse complement strand
AATTGAGTTGTTATGAACAAGGAAGAGATTATCATTTACTTGGATTTTTCACCGATCCCGATAATCCACAATTGAATCATTATCTAACCATGTTCAAGCATGAAAGAGCAAAGAGAGCTGAACGCATTGTGAAGAAACTCAATAATGCGAATATGTCGATCACGATGGACGATGTTTTACAAAAGGCCGGTAAAGCACCGGTTGCAAGACCACATATTGCATCAGTGATGATTGACAAGTCATATATAAATGACTTGAAATCTGCATTTGACAAATATCTTAGCTTCGGCAAACCTGCCTATGAACCCAAATGGAACTTTCCTGTTGAATTAGGCATAAAAATCATCAATGAAGCAGGTGGTGTTGCTGTATTGGCACATCCCGGACGATATCTTCCTCAACAAGTACTCTCTCGTTTCATCAAGCAGGGACTGGATGGCATAGAAGCTGTTCATCCATCACATTCCTATGAAACTCAGCAGTATTATCGCTCAATCATAGATCAATATTGCTTGCTTTGGACAGGCGGTTCTGATTTTCATGGAAGTCGAGAATATGATGAAACCAACTTTGGGAAGTTTACAGTCAGTACAAGCGCCATTGATGCCATCCAATCATATTTAAAACATTGATATAATTTAGAAATGAAAGCTACAATCATCGAAGGACATTTTGATGTCCAGAATGCAAAAATTGCAATAGTCGCAGCTCGCTGGAATGGTTTTATTGTTACTAGCCTGATTCAAGGAGCATTGGATGCATTGAATAGACATGGCGTGGAAGAATCAACAGTGACACTGACATATTGTCCGGGTTGCTATGAAATCCCAATTGTAACGCAATCACTTGCAAAGTCCGGTAAATATGATGCCGTGATCACTCTCGGAGCTGTCATCCGCGGTGCCACACCACATTTTGATTATGTGGCATCTGAGGTGTCAAAAGGTGTGGCTCAAGTTGGACTCGATACAGGAATTCCTTGTATTTTCGGTGTTTTGACAACAGATACAATCGAACAAGCTATCGAAAGAGCGGGAACAAAAGCAGGAAATAAAGGCGCTGAATCAGCAGTGGCTGCAATTGAAATGATTTCACTCATGAAAAAGTTAGCTTGAAACTCGATAATTCAATATTAAGCAGATCATCCGATCTGCTTTTTTTTTGTAGTTTTCCCATCATTTATCATCCAGTAGCAGATCATGGAATCGATTTCTTCTCTACTCCAAGAACATAGAATTTTTCATCCTTCCAATCAGTTCTCCGAGAATGCAAATATTGGTTCCATGGAATCATATGCAAGCATGAGGAAAATTGCGAATCTTGACCCATTGACTCATTGGAATGAACAAGCAAGCAAAATTCATTGGTTTTCAAAATGGGAAACGATACTCGATTGGAAATATCCTCATGCACAGTGGTTCAAAGAAGGATATACAAATGCTGCATTCAATTGTTTGGATATTCACAAGAATACGCCCACGATGCAAAAGACTGCATTGCTATGGGAAAGAGAAGATGGTTTACGGCAATCACTAACATATGAAGAATTACATTCCAAAGTAAGTGTGCTTGCAAATGCACTTCAATCCATTGGGATTGTAAAAGGAAATGTAATTACAATCTATATGGGTATGAATCCAGAAGCTATCATCGCAATGCTGGCATGTGCTCGTATCGGCGCAGTACATAATGTTGTATTTGGTGGTTTTTCAGCAGACTCACTTCGAGATCGGATCAATGATTCTGCATCTGTTTGTATCATTACGCAGAATGCAACACTGAGACGCGGAGCATCAATTCCGTTATTGACTTCAGTTGAACAAGCCGTCAAGGAATGCCCTACTGTTCAATCAATTATCTGCAAAGATGCAATCAATATTGAATCGCCATTGATTCACGATTGGGATGCAATCCTCTTAAATCAAGATGAAATTTGTGAAGCCGAACACCTTGAGAGTGAGCATCCATTATTTTTTCTGTACACAAGCGGATCAACAGGAAAGCCCAAAGGACTTGTTCATACCACAGGTGGTTATCTAACTCATGTCCGATACTCTTTTGAAATGGTATTCGATCCCAAACCGAATGATATTTATTTCTGCAGTGCTGATATAGGTTGGATTACCGGACATAGTTATGTGGTATATGGTCCTCTCATGCATGGCATGACCATACTCATCTATGAAGGAGCTCTCAATCATCCGCATCCCGGTAGAATATGGGAATTAATTGCATCTTATGGTGCCACAATTCTGTACACCGCACCAACAGCCATTCGATCATTCATGGGAGCGGGAAATCACATACCTGAACAATATGCACTAGATTCACTTCGATTATTAGGAACAGTAGGTGAACCAATCAATCCAGAAGCATGGATGTGGTATCATGAAGTTATCGGTAAGTCAAGGTGTCCGATTGTGGACACTTGGTGGCAAACAGAAACGGGTGGAATCATGATTGCTCCTGTCCCCGGTGCAGTTCCCACAAAACCCGGCACGGCAACACTTCCCTTACCCGGAATCTTGGCAGATGTCATTAAGAAAAATGGTGAATCATGTCAAGAGAATGAAGGTGGTTATCTTACTATTACATATCCTTGGCCGGGAATGGCAAGAACCATTTTTGGAGATGATGAACGATATAAGAATGTTTATTGGTCAGAGTTCCCACCAAATGACTTACATCAAGGCATGTATTCTACCGGAGATGGGGCAAGAAAAGATGAGGATGGATATTTCTGGATTATGGGCAGAGTGGATGATGTAGTGAATGTGAGCGGACATAGACTTGGCACTGCAGAAATCGAAAGTGCTCTTGTTTCTCATCCCGCCATAGCAGAAGCTGCTGTTGTTGCTAGACCGGATGAAATCAAAGGGAATGCACTCATTGCATTTGTAACAGTCATTCAGCAGAAAGATATGGATCTTTCTACCTTGGAAAATGAGCTTAAGCAACATGTAGCAAAGGAAATCGGGGCTCTGGCAAAGCCCGAAGAGATACGATTTACGAGTAGTTTACCCAAAACAAGAAGCGGTAAAATCATGCGGAGATTACTCAGAGAATTGGTTTCTCATGGTACAATTTCCGGTGACACAACAACTT
>JBIKKD010000216.1:0-3109 GCA_044360565.1 Kapaibacterium sp. (SeqCode) | reverse complement strand
GCAGTTGCAGGTGAAACAGTGATGGCGATTGTTTTTTGGGAAAATACAGGTGCCCATATCCCCAATACTCCGACCACGAATAGCAGTACGAATGTACGCATAGAAAGTACCCTAAGATGTTTTATAAATGGGTGGCTCCCCCGAGCCACCCGTAATTTTTCTTACTGATTATTATCTAGTGATGATCATTGGACGCATAATAGTCAATCCATCGATCTTAATGATCACTGAATAATATCCCTGAACTTCACTTGTCATGTCGATCGCAATCTTATATCTACCCTGATCTTGTGGTGCATTCAAGAGAGTGCGAACTAATGAACCATCTTGTGAATATATTTCGATTGAGACATTTCCATACTTGGACACTTCATAACCAAGAGTTGCTTGACCATTACTTGGATTAGGCATAAGCTCGGATGCGGGCTGGGCATCATCGCCATAATAGACGAATACATTTGGTTCATCAACTGAAGTTACTTTTGAACAACTTGGCTTATATGTAATTGTATTCAATTCTACTTTTCCATTGACAGGCATGAAGACTTTGATGGTGCGCAATGTATCATCGGGACCATTGCAAGGAGGAACAGGCACTCGCAGAACACAGCATCGATCATTCACGACTTCCTTGGTTAATTGTTTATACACAGAATCCAAAGAACCTGCTGAATACACTTCAAATGTTTTTCCTCTGGTCAATCGAGCCAAATCTTTCAAATCATTCAAGCCGGCAAGATCGAGTGGATCCATTTTATTTAAGCCCAAAGCAATGGAATAAATAGGAAGAGGATTGATGGTGTCTTCCTTGATCTTATTGACCACAGCCGAAAATTCAGGCCAGCGATTATTTCCACCATCCGAAAGCAAGATAATCGCTCTATTGGGATTTGGATGTTTTCTGATGGAATCGATTGCACGAATCACACCTTCATTCATTGCGGTGAATCCGGTGGGTACTAGAGAGTTGATTGCATTCTTCAAATCACTTTTATTTTTTGTCCAAACTTGATCCACCCTACTTTGATCTGCAAAGGAGATAATCATTGCCTCATCTTTGTCACCGAGTCTATCAACAAATTGCGTACTCGCGTCTTTTGCTTCTGTAATGCGAATGCGAGAATCAACAGGACTTATGAAATCGAGCATGCTTCCTGAACGGTCAAGAACCATTGCAAGAGCAACTCCTTTCTCATTCGGTTTTGCACATATGATGCCTTCAGGACATAAGAAGAATGAACTGTCAATGGTTATTCCGGTTGAATCTTTGGTACTGCGTACTTTATGAAACACAGCAAGATCTGTTGATTCAGACAATACATTTGTCTTGCCTGAAACGGAATTTGAATCTTCAACAAATACTCCGAGTGATAAGTCGAGTGCAATCAATACGCTGTCTTTATCATAAATCGGTTTTGGTTCTTCGCAGAATTGAACGACGGCTTCTTCGATCGTGATAGACAAAACACCTGAATTATCTGCATAGCCGGGTCTTAATCGCTCAAGTATCAAACTCTCTACGGAATCAATGATTTGCATCTTGAAAGCATTTCCTGTTCCCTGCATTTGAAATTGATAACGATTATTGACCGAATGAGAGATCACGGGTATGACGCGTCCATCGAATCTGAATCCAAGATATTTAGCCGGATTGATGCGAGACTTTACAAATTTGTTCAAGTCCGGAATCGTATTGAATTGCTGAAGTGATGGATATGTTTTTGAATCGCTATAGGGCAAAGGAAGAGTATAGATAATATCTGTTCTTCCAGTAGATTGATTTTTTACTATTGCCGGTGGCCACAATTCAGGTGGAACAGTTCCGGGCACTGACTCTATAGCAAAACCGTCGGCCTTTACACCATTGAGTCCACTTGTCAGAAAAAATGCTCCTTGCACCGTAACCGTATAAATGGATTTTGGGTTCGTGACAAATGTTGATACAACTTCGCCTGTATTGGCGGGCACTGTGTATTCATATTTTTGCGCCATCAATTCGTACTGCATTGACCCCATGATGCAGAATAGAATGGCTGATAAAATCATATGTTTCATGAATGTTCTCTTCGATGTTATATATTCTGTGTACAGCATGACTCTTACTCCTGAATTGTGATTTCATGCTGTGAAAGCTTCTTCCCTTTCACAAAAACCTGTGCTTTATATGTTCCTGCAGACAATTCTTTTGCATCAATTGAAATGGCATGAGTGCCCTTTTTCAATCTTGCTTCGAATATCGTCTTGATGGTTTTTCCTGTATTATCAATCACATTGATTTTCACAGCATTATCAGACTTCAATGTGATTGGAACAATGGAATTGGGCTTATTTGTTTTGACTTTCAAGACTTTAGAATATGGCTCTCCAATTGCATCTCTTTTGCTAATGAATGTCTTTGCGCAACTTGTTTTATAGGTTGTCGCTCTCGCAGTCACACCGCCTTCAAAAGGATAGTATATCATCACTGTTCTGACGGTATCAGCCAAATTCTTTTCGCAATCTTCCACTGCATATTCAATAGTGCAGCATTCTTCTTCGCGAATGTCTTTGCTGATAAGAGCATAGATGTTTTCCAATGCATTTGCTTCTGTCACATAAAACAATCTACCTTTGGAAGCATTTGCAATATTTCTCATTCTTGACAATCCTCGAATATTGTCTTCGACCTTTTCTCTGTCGAATTGTATTGAGCCGGAATCAGTCAAATTTGTGTTCAGAACTGTATCCATTCCAAGTGCAATGATGAAAATTGGAATATTGCCTGCTTTTGGCAATAAATCAATGACTTCTTGTTCATTCACAGGAGCAACATTGTCACCGCCATCTGAAAGTACGACAATTGCTTTGACTCGACTTTCATTTAAGTCAGTTCTGGAAATTGCTGATTTAAGTGCTTTGTGTAATGCAGTTTGACCTACATTTTCACTCTGAGAAAGTCTTTTTCGATAGTTATCAATTTCTTCATTCAACTGTTTTTTATCGGATGTCCAATTCTTGTCCAAGGTTACATCATTCGTATCGGAAAAAGACAGGAGCAATGCTTTATCTTTATTACCTAAATTATTGACAAAAGATTTAACGGCAGGAATTGCTGCATTGATTCTTACTG
>JBIKKD010000039.1:0-9867 GCA_044360565.1 Kapaibacterium sp. (SeqCode) | reverse complement strand
TTTGAATATTTCCCAGTGTGATTGCCACTCTTTTCGAAGACAATGACATTAGTATCATCCCAAGCAGTGTACCTGCTTTTTGAAGGATGGAGATTGGCAATACTGCGCTAACATATCCCGTGCATCGGAGCAATATGAGGATTGCATATTGCTGTATCATCTACCGAATTCTCCCCTGCCGGCATCGAAGGTATCCGTATTCACATACTCTTGCATCCAGCGTTCATTTCTGGGTTCATTGATTGCAGTGGAATGAACGAGAATATGATTATTGATATCACGCATATCAACAAAATGAAAATATACACCACCTTGAATTTCGGCATAGAACCATGATTCATAGGGTCTGGCAGAGGTTCCCATATACTTCCTATCAACTTGCGTGGGCGCGCCATATCTGCGCATCACACGACCTCTATCGGAGCGCCAGCCTTCACGAAACTGTGGATTTGTGAAATATGTATTTGAATAATTGATGGACTTTCTGAATTCTTCCAATCGTTCATTCACGAATGTTTCCGTATTGGGGTCTTTCTCTTTCCAAAATCTGAACATGAATTTTTGTTTTGCTGTCAAATCTCCGAGTGCTGACCACAAGGATTGTTCCTGTGAATTTGCAAGGCATTTCGCTTTTTCAAATTCTTCATCAATACGGTTTTCTGAGTAAGTTGAAAATTCACTTTGTTGGAATAATTCATCCTCAGAAAATGTATTGGCAAGTTCAGGTGGCATTTCCGGATTCACGATATAAAATCGTTTCATGTTTGAGACAGTGTCTTTTTTTGTACTGCCTGAATATGTCATTGATGCCGTATATACTCCACTGGGTAAACCCAATAGTGGTATTGACACAGATTCAACAATGGCTTCTCCTATCACATGTTTCCTAATTGGAATTTCAGCCAATGCTCTTTGCGCCGCATCTTTGATGGTATAGACAATATCAAGTGTATCTCCCGGAATACACGAATATAATTCCGAATAGAGATTGAGCGTTGGATCAGTTCCTATGCATTCCAAACTTGGATTCGGGATAAGTAGCAAACCATTTCTCTGTAATTGTTCTGACCAAAGCAATTTCGTTGAATCATTGAGTGACTCAATATTCATGGCAGTCATGAGATCGCTCATGTACATGTTCTTTCCACTCATGTGTTTGATGCGAAGTGGCAATGTGATTTTTGCCATCGCATTGCTATCATTCATATCCATGGCGGTGATATGAACAGAATATGCTCCGGGTTTTACATAAAGTGATCGACCACCAATCAAAAACTTTTCATGCAAAACAACTGGGTGTTGAGACACATTGTCGACAATCCATTCACTCGTGGTAATTTCTTTCGTGGAATCATGTTGCATCTTCACTTTGAAATGCAATGATCCTATATATCCTTCGAGCGTTGGATTATATCGAAGACTCGTATCAGCGAGAGAATACACAATTCTGCATTCCGTGAGCGAATCATTACCACGATATTGCAGAATATCCATGCTGATCGGTAAATCTTTCGCATGCAACATAGATGTCGTAAGAAGCAGTATGAGGATATATTTGAGATGTCTATTCATATTAGTATAAAAAATGCCGTCAGGAAAACCCGACGGCATTATTTGAGTTACATTTCTATCATGCCGTTCGGCGATAGGTAATCTTTTGATTATTCAAGTCTCATGCCGATGGACAAGCGATTTACTAATCCAATATTTTGTACCGGATTGATAGAATAGTCGATTTGACCATCGAAACCTTCGCCTACATATTTGAATCCGACACCACCTGCAAAATTGAATGAGTCATGACCAAGTTTATAGCCACCACGAATGGAAAGCGTATTACCCCATGTATATTCTGCACCGATTGTATACATTTCCGGAGTATCGGACAATGTTTCAAATTCAACTGCAGCAATGAGGCGATGCTCTGCATTTGCATCCAATTTATCTACGCCTTGAATCATTGCAGTTACATCAGTTGAAGCACCTGCACGGAAGATCAATGGAAGATTGAATGGATTTGTTAACAATTGTTGATCAAGTGGACTTGATGACAATTCATTGATCAATTTACCTTGACGATTCAAATCAGCGCCGGTATAGGATTGTTGACCACCAAGATTTGAGATGCTGAATGACAAACGAGTGTCTTTGAAATCAGTTTTATAAACGGTTCCTACATCAAAAGCCACCCCGCTTGAACCGAGTGAAGCAAATGAATTTTGGATATACTTGAATGATAATCCAAATGCGAATTCATTTGTGATATATCCTGCAAGTGATGCACCTAGTGCAAAATCAGAAATGCTATATGATGCGCCTGTACCTTCAGCTTTTTCAAGTGTTGTAATTGGGATTTCACCGCTGGAGAATGAAGTCAAACTCACTCCAAAGCGATAAGAATCACCGATGGGAAGAACAAGGCCAGCAAAATTATGGGAAAAACCTGCGAACCACTGTGTATATGAAATATTAGCCGCCATGCCATTTATATCGGCAATACCGGCAGGATTCCAATACATTGCAGTGACATCATTAGCCAAAGAGCTATACGCTCCTCCCATGCCATTGCCTCTTGCCCCTACCCCAATTTTCAAAAATTGAGCACCTGCGGCACCAACCTTTTTGAAATCACCTCCCGATGAACCGGAGACAATGTCTTCGGCTTGCAAGGAAGGCAAAGTCAAGGCCATGACCGCCAATGCCAAAATGTGTTTCATGAATTTCATGGATATACTCCTGTTTTTTTCTTCTATTTGGGATTTCTCAATGAATCCGGGCCGACTACATAATCGGCCCGGACACTGTCAATTATTCGGGTATCACACGGAAACCACCAACAACAACTGCAAATTTGATGAATGACTTTGCACCATTTGGTGTCTCAACTTGTGCGATATACACTGATGAACCTACACGCTGACGATTGCTTGTGAGAAGATCCCACACTTGCATTCCATATTTTTCATTGCCTTCAATTGACAATTCATTGTGAGTCAAAGTACGAACAACTTCACCTGAAGGTGTATAGATGGTAATCTTACACTCTTTTGGTAAACGAGTGAAATAGATTTTTGCATCATATGGTGAACGCTGTGCCTGATGGCTTACATAATATGGATTTGGTACAATCTTCACATCATTGAGCATTTCGTCTGTGTATTGATCCATCTGAGGTACTGAAGGCATGACCTTCGCTCTGATTTTCGCACCTGGAAGTGGTAAACCTTTTGCACCGCCGAATGTACCGAAATACACTTTGTCACCTGCTTGGAAATCCTTTGAAGGCATAACTGTTGCAGTATCCCACAAGCGTGAGCGGGTATCTGCAGCATAGCCTTTGTTTGCATAATCCAAACCGAAGAAATTACCATTGATATTCAATGTATGAACGAAGTCAATAGCATCCTGTCCACCTTGACCTGACAAATAATATTTGCCTTGTCCAACCAGACCGGCTGTTTGATCACGACGGGTGGAAACACTATTTGGAGTATTTCTACCATTCACATATCCTGCTGCACCAATTCCGAATGAACCAATAGGAACATTTTTTGCACTTGGCATAGATGTACGAACAGTATTTGGATCAATCCACTTTGTGAGTGGTGCACCATATTTTACATCAACAGAATCTTGTGAATTGAGTTCTGCCGGACGCTTGAATGAGTATAAGTCACGCACTTCAACTTCAAGATAATCAACTTCGAAAGTCTTAGGAGTTTGCTGTGTACCTACAGTTACATTCAATGTTTCTCTTCCACCGGGTTTGAATGTTACTTCAAAAAGTCCGGGACCATTATTATACATCTTACCTTGGATAAGACCTATTGTATTGACTGCTCTGTTTATAGGAACATTCGTTGTTGGATATGCACCGGGTACAGTATCAAGAACCGCATCTGCACCTGCAAATGGGAATAAGTCTTGTGATGGGAATATCACATTTGTATTTGCGCTACTGCTTGTATAAGCAGTATCATAGCGGAGAATACCACCATGTTGTTCAACTGCAAAATCAAATCCAAAGTTGAATGCATTGTTCATTTCTTCTGATGCCCGGAAGCTATAGCAAGCGGGATCTGTTGAGAATGAGCCAACGCGAAGTCTTTTTTCTTTATTGTCAGGAACACCAAATGCATCTTGCTTACCTGAAACTGTATCAACAATCGCAGTATCACTAAATACATAAGTCGCAGCATTTTCTGTGAATGTACTCAAATAACCAAGTGAACATGGATTGGCTTCAAGCAATGAACCATGATTGTACACTTCTTTACCGGTCGTGAGATTTCTGATGATCATGCGTGTTCCATAGATTCCATACATCGGCGGATTAGAGAAATTCGCTGATGGAAGTGGGAATGAAAGCATGCCTGGCTCAGGTTGGAATTCGATCTCGAGTTCATGACCTTCACCATTTGTAGTGAAGAGTTGATTCAAACGATCTTCATTTTTCACAGGGAAATTGAAGTTGAACAAACCACCCAATTTCGCTGAATCTGCACTGATAACTTGAATCTTAGCACCGGAACCTGATCGTGCAGCATCTGCAAGAGGCATGGTTTTGGCAATATTCAATTCATCAATTCCGGATGCGAATTTCTTAGGAGTACCCTGAGCATAATCACCTTCATCAAAAGCACTGAGCCAATAATAGTAGTTGATATTGTTCAAGAGTCTTTCTGTTTTGGTCATCTCTGAGTTTTCATCAACCTTTCCATCTTTATTATCATCGCCATTATCGATAAATGTGGAATTGTTGGTGATTTTTGACATATATGGTTTGATAACATCTCTACGAATCTGATCGCGCTTTTCTTTCGTGGATTCAATATCGGGGAAAGTCAAGGTTGCTGCATTTCTTTGAAGCAGAGAAATCAAAGCAGGATAGAATATATCATAATCCACAGAATCTGTTCTTGTGAAGCTTGAGGTAATTCCGGTTGCTGCAACACGAACATTCGCTGGAAGGAATACAGTATCGCCAGGTGCGATAACAATATTTGGCCATCTGAGTGTATTCGCATTTCTCCAGCGTGGAGGATTTAGGTTTCCTGCACGATTGATTGTCAATACACCATCGAGAAGTGATTTTCTTTCACCAGCATTGAGTGATTTGAAATATGTGTTCCATGGCTCAGCACCAAGTGGATTCTTGCGAGTTGAACCTTGCATGAAACGACGCACTTGGAAATTGAAAGAGTCAATCTGGCGAACCACTTGGAATGAATCATATGCTGGTGCAAGCGCTGCATCATCAAGAGATGCTGTGTTTGCAGACTTCACAAATGGAGTAGGCATTGACCACTCAGCAATTTGTTTCCAACCGAATGGACCACGCGCAATACTACGGCGTGTATCAATATCGAATGAATCCAAATCTGTACGGCGTGCGCGGAATAAACGATAACCCAAGAAGTCCATGCCTTTTTCGAGATCATCATAGGAATACTCTGATGTAGAATCCCATGAAACAACAACGGCATTATTGAGTGGTCTCCAATTTACTTTACCAGGCTCCGGTGGAGTTGGTGTGCGGAAATTGTCATCATATACACGCTGAGCAAACTTGTCACGCTTGATGAGTTCAACCAAATCAGGTGTTGCTCCGGTTGGATCTGCACCTGTTGGAGTATTGGCCATAATGAGACCAACTACTGTTCTTGCTGTATCACCCGGACGAAGTGAAAATGGCCCTGTAGCCATCAAGAAGCGCTTATCACCGGCAGGTGTATCGCCATCTTTGATGCCCAAAGAAACGAAATTATAGCGATCATCATTCTCTTTAGGATCATCGGTGATAACCCAGTTACGGAATGTTTTCAAGCCCAATTGTTCTCTATTTGGATATACTTTCTTGTCTGATCTCAAGAAACCTGCAGAATCAGGACTTGTACCAATCAGTCTAAACACTACGGAATCTTGTCCATTTTGATCAGGCAATGTATCAACAGGAACTAGTGCAGGATATGTCGCAGGACTTTCCAAGAAGTCAAAACCAATATATCCGAAACCTTTTCCTGCTTCGCCTTGATTTCCTTGTGACCATTGAACTGCGAGGTTCAATGTATCTTCTTCATCATAAAAACGAGTTCTGTCATTCGCTGCATAGTTTGCGGAAGAACCTGCAATACCTATATCCATGTCAAATGCAGGTGCAAGCCAACATTCACGAAGTGTATCTTTTGATTTATTGATCATCGCATACTTAATGAACAAGAAATCACGATAATCACCAAAGCCCCATGAATAAATCATTTGTTCATATTGAAGACGCATTGGATATCCTTCACTACGACGACGACCAACACCACCTTCATAACGATTCAAATCAGTGTCTTTGAAGGTTGCAAAAATGTCTTCGCCTGAAATGAATGCAGGTCCTTTTGGATATGCATCCAAAGTTCTGCTACCAACAGCATCAACATAACCACCGAAATAACGATCCTTGCGTAATTCATCATTTGGATTTGAGCTTACATCCCAAATCGGCCATGGTGAGGTGCCATCTGTTGGCTTTACGGGAGATCCGTCCGAACGACGATAATCTGATGAGAAATACAAACGATATTTTTCACGGCTTCCATCATTTACCAAATCTTGATCATCAATCCGGCCGGGTACCATCCAAGATGAACCGGAATTAGGATTATAAGAAATTGCGCACAATTTCACTGTATCACCAATTGGATTCAATTTCTTGGCGGCAAACCAAATACCACCACCGAAGATATATTGATTGTTTGATCCGCGTGGCCATTTACCTCCGCCGACATTATTGGCAACATCCAAACCGATGATACCATAATTTGTTGAGAGAAATTCAATTCTACTCACTCTGTTTCTCTGCAAATCAAATGTACCTGAAACAGCTCGCAGAGTTTGATCTCCTCCCTTGCCCGGTACTGATCCGTCCTTCGTTTTTGCGAAGGAAATTCCACCGGTGACAAGCACCGCAAGAATCAGTATGGAAAATTTCTTTATTGTAGATAACATATATACACCTTTGTGCATTCAATTGTTGAGATTAAAAGTTAATCATGACGCCGAAGAATGCAGAACGCGGAGTTTGATAATTTCCACGGAATGCTTTACGATCTTCCACATAATTTTTATAAGCCTGATATTTCTCTTCTTGAGTCACAAGACCATCTTTATTGAAATCGGAGTTCTCATTATATAAGCGCTCACCATAAAGATCATATTGTGTCGGTTGGAAAGTGGTTGGATTCGCAAGACTTGCCTCACGATACCAAACAACAGGACTAAAGTCACCAAGCATTCTGTCAAGAACATCGCCATCATTATCTGGATCTTGTGTTCTTGAGAATACTGCAACAACCTCTGTACGATTGAACAGATTGAATACATCGGCGAAAATTTGTAATGAAGTTCTGCCCATTGATTCGCCAAACCAATCTTGCAACATGAATGCTTTTGTGATACGCAAATCAGTTGAGAAGAATGATGGTTGACGCTCTGCATTGAATTCACCGATTGGATTACCACGACGATCTTGACGAGTATATGGAGTACCGGACAAGAAACGATTAGTAAAGCTGATTGTCATGTTTTGCAAAGGACGCATACCTGCAATCTCGATCCCTTCTTCTCTACCCCATACGAAATCAACAATAGCATTGATTGTATGACGACGATCGGAATTGAATGGGAATTCTGAAAGTGGGAATGTTACTTGACCTGTATATGGATCAGGTTGCAATGCATAATTGGATTCAGGACTTGAAGAAGTACCTGCAACAGATGCAAGTGTATAGTTGATATTGAATCCGATATTATTTGTCGGACGCTTACGGAGCGTAAACTCAATACCACGGGCAGATCCATATTCCGCAACTGCATATTCTTGATAATTGTCAGGAACAACGCGGAAATTGCGAATACCAACTTGATTGTAAATGTCTTTGTAATATGCAGTCATGTCAAATGCAAAATCATCACTGAGCTGAAGATTATATGACACTTGGTATGCATTTGTTCTTTGTGCTTCCATGTTTGGATTACCAACAATGGTATTGCCACGAAGACGATCGGTATTGAAACCATCATACATATAACTGAAGTTCGGCATTTGGAAATATACGCCATATGCCAATGTAAAGATCGAGCGATCTGTCACCGGATATGTGATTGCCAAACGAGGACTGATTTGATATTTGACGGTTGCTTCTTCAAATCCTTCTGTCGATGAAATAGGAAGCCAAACATTAGATACTTTGGCTCTATATATCGCATTTGGATTTGTCATATCAAAACGCAAACCGGCATTGATGATGATGCCTTTATACTTGAGTTGATCCTGCACATAACCAGATACTTCAAGTGGCTTCATCGCTTTGCTTGTGCGCTCATTCACGACTGTAGGATTGATTGAATTCTTGCTGTAGATATTTCCACCATATTCATCTGTGTAAATATCAAAGAAAGGATTTCCGTCCCAAGGTAAACTATTATTGTGGCGACGAAGCTCATAGCTACGAACCTCGAAACCTGCCTTGAAATTGTGAGTAATATCACCGGCATCAATATTTGCATTGTAGAAACCATCGAATTGCAAGAAGTTTTGACTTCTGAACTCAAAAGCACGCTCATTTCCATGTCTAATAAAAAAGCTCTGCAAACCATATGGATTATCGGTACTGTTTGAGTTTGCATTATCTTCAATATATCCTGTCAATGGATTTCTTTGATAAATATCCAAGAACAAATATCCATCAGCAGTACGCTGTGTACGTGGGGCACTTTGGAACCAATCAATTGCACCATCCGCTGTTTCAATCAATTCTGAAGGGAATTCAGATTTGGTATTCGTGCGTGGCTGATACATATCCTGCGGCTTATACACTTCAATTGTTCCGAAAATACCGGGATCATCAAAGCTGCTACGTTTTGCAACTTCATTATTATTTGAATTTGATGATACGGTGAATTCGAAGAAGCTATTGGAAGATAATGTCTGATTGATACGGATGAATGCATTGTTCACCACATTATTAACCGCTGCTAATTTTGCCGCATATTCAGGAACGAAGATGGTATCTCCACCTGACAACTTACCGGTGTTCAAATCTACTTTTTGATTCTTTACACCAAAATCATCTGCATAGAGCCAACCCCATCCCATACGCTCACGACTTGTCAAACCAATTTGACCACCTAGAGTCACACTGAGATCGCTGAAATTGAATTTCATACGACCTGTCAAATTACGAACCCATGTTTCTGAATTAGGGAGTTGTCCAAGATTATTTCCGATAGGATCTATCACGCCAAGTGAAGCACCACCATAAATTTCTCTTGAATAACGACCTGCCAAGAAGAATGTGGCATTTTCAAGTACTTGCAATGGACCACCGAGTCCAATGTCAAAACCATTTTCATCTTTGTTCATCAATTTCACGCCATTACCTGCAGAACCATACAATGCAGGAAGATCTCTTCTCCAACGAAGATATCCTTCATAGCGATCTGTACGACCTGTCTTAACAACAGTATTCACAAATCCACCAATAACATTTCCATACTCTGCAGAAAAACCACCGGTCAAAACCTGTACTTCTTCAACAGCAAAGTTTGATACTGTCGGTGAATATGTTGTTCCACTTGAACCGAAACCACCGCTGAAACGATCGGATACTTCCAAACCATCCACACGGATTTGTGTTTCATTCGCTCTGGAACCACGAATTTGGAAACCATTACCTGTTCCCTGAACACCTGCATTCAAAGCAACAATGCCCTGAACTGTTTCACGAGCAACACGAATATTGTCTTCGCCTTGATTACTGCGCAAAGAACCAATTTGTGTTTTGCTCACCATGTTCTGCTCTTTCTTTGCATCTACGA
>JBIKKD010000038.1:0-9906 GCA_044360565.1 Kapaibacterium sp. (SeqCode) | reverse complement strand
ATTCTCGCGAATTGATCAGCGAGAATAGATTCTCACAATACATATTTGATTTATTGAGAATCAGGTGCAATATTCTTCATGGAATGATGCAAAGAGAAAAGGCTTTTGATTTGCTTGATAAAATGGCGGGTATTGTTGCGAAAACAGATCATTCCATACAGCATGCTCATTTGGCCAGAGAACATTACAGACTTCGATCTGATATTGAGATAATACCTGATGATGAAAGGGTCTTGCGTGAATCTCTAGAGACATTCATGATTCATGGAGAATTGCTTCATGCATTTAGATGTGCAATGACATTGGCACAGCATGCTCAGAAAATCGATAAATATGATCATTGCTTGAATTACCTTCAAAAAGCAAAAGAAATTCAATTGGAATTACCGGGTGAACCATTCCTAGATTCTCAAATACAGTTAGGTATGGGTAATTTTAATATTGCTGTACAGGATTTTGAAAAAGCAGAAGAATATCTTCAAGAAGCAATCAATAATTCGCGGATGGAGAAGAATTGGCGAACAGAGCTTATAGCTTTGTCAAACATCGCATCCATTTCATTAATGAAAACAAAGAAAAGTCCTGAGAAAGCATTGGAAATCTTAAATGATTGTATTTGCATCGCAAAGAAAAGAAAAGCATATCATGACTTGTCAAGAATGCATGTCATGTCAGGATCGGCATTCTCCAAAATTGGATCACACAAACAAGCATTGGAGTCATTTAATGAGGCAGGAAAACTTTATAAAAAGTATCCCTTTCCTCTTCATGAAGCAACATTACATTATAAATTAGCCAGACTCTTCATGGATATGCAGCCTGCATCTTCGAAGAATGGCAAAATAGAACATCATTTTCAACAAGCACATTTGATGACTCAAAAGTATGATTTTCTTCAATTGCGGGTTTGGGTCTTGAGACATTGGGGATTTTGGCTGAGACAAAGAAAACAATGGGAAAGAGCATTTTCCATGTTGCATGAATCGTATCAAGTGCAACATGCAATACTTGGAAAAGAGGCGCAAAGAAATATCAAAGATCTTGAAATACAGTATGTCTCTTCTTTGCATCAGAAAGAGAATGAATTGCTAAAAAAACAAAATCATGAATTGGGTAGAGAAACCAAGGACTTGCGTAATCAATTATTGGAAAGAACTTCTTCCATCATGAAAGAACTGAATCGCTATGGCGAGGTGCGTTCCAAAGTACTTGAGATATTGGAACAGAATGGTACCAAAACTAAGGTTCTAAAAGAAATCAGTACTTTGCTCATGCCTTTGTCGGGTACAGACATAGAAAGAGAATTGTTTTTTAGTGAATTCCATCAAACATATTCCGGATTTCAGACGAAGTTGGAAACATTGATTCCTGAAATCACCATGAAAGAATCCGAAGTGAGCATGCTGATTCGATGTGGATTTTCTACATATCAGATTGCAACATTTTTGGATATTTCCACAAGAACCGTTGAAACACATCGCTTGAATATCCGAAGAAAAGCCGGACTTCAAGCTTCAGAAACAATAGATGGATTTTTGTCTTCAATTGAATAATGAGCGTACCCAAAAAGACCAATTGCTGTAGAATACTTGATTCATTGAATATATCATATGAATTACTTACCTATGATTGGTCGGAAGATGCACTTGATGCAATAACTGTAGCGGATAAAATACGCATGCCTCATGAGCAAGTATTCAAGACCTTGGTTTTGAAAGGTGATGTATTGGCCGTTTTTGTGATTATTGTTCCTGGTAATGCTGAAGTTTCTTTAAAAAAAGTAGCGAAATCCACCGGAAACACTTCATGCTCTCTTCTACCCATCACTGAGTTGTATCCACTCACAGGATATATTCGCGGTGGTTGCTCCCCAATAGGAATGAAAAAGCAATTCCCCACATTTTTGGAAGAAACCGCATTCCTATTTGACAAGATTAGCATCAGTCCAGGACAAAGGGGCTTGCAGATACTCATTCATCCAAAAGATCTTCAGTCAGCATCTCAATCCACTGTCTCCAATCTCCTCTGAAAACTGTACATTTGATAAAGTTTCTGTGCATTCAATCATTCAAGAACATGAATTCCCTTCGGTCTATTCTTCCTGATTTTCTTCATGAATTGTCAAAAGCCAATGATGAATATGAAGCATGTGTCATATTCGCAGATACAATTTGTTTAGCCGATCCCACACTAGCATTTGAAGTTTTATTGAGAGATTCAGATTTTGGATTGCATTCCATTATTCAAAAAGGACATTCAATTAGTGGAGAATATGATGTCATGTATCTGAATCATGGAGGCATTCTGCATGGTGAGATTCATTATTCAACATTTGGTTTGAAACTGGAACAAATTCAATTGTTATCAATCATGAATGCTATTACTTCGCTCATGTTGAGTACAATGAAAAATAGAAATATGGCATCCAATAGTTCACGAAATTTAGGCCGTACTTCTTTGTTAATGACGACAATAATGGAGATGCTTTCGGATATTATTCTGCAATCAACTCCAAAGGGGATAGCAGATATTGGTGGACAATTCCTGATGGGACAACTCATGGTAAGTACCTATGGGGTATTGTTGAAAAGGAATGATGGAATCAATGAATTCATTTCTTCAAATGGAATATCCGATGAAAAAAAACTCCAATTACTTTCTCAAATCGATCCGGACCTTGAATATTCCACAATCGATGAATTCACCTGCATTGGAATGATACATGGAGGACATTCTCATGGGGCACTAATATTGGGTCCTCAGTCTAATATGCGACCATACTCAGATGATGACATGTACTTTGTGTCAATGCTGGGCATGGTGACTGCGGTATCACTGGAAAGAGCCCGATTGCATGCTGAAGAACAGAAATTGACCCAATTGCAAAAAGAGATGGAAATTGCCGGTATTGTTCAAAACAATCTTTTCCCTTCATTCGATAAACAATATCCACATTGTGAATTATCCGGAATACATATTCCAAGTTTGGAAATAGGCGGCGATTACATGGATGTGATTCCATATTCGGATGGATCGCTTGCTTTGATCATGGCAGATGTCTCCGGGAAGGGAATAGGTTCTGCAATGATAATGTCCATGGTAAAGTCAGCATGTACTTTACTCGTCAAACAAGAAAAAACTCCCGAGGAAATCATCCGAGAAATCAATGCATTGATATATGAACATACTGCATCTGATATTTTCGTGACATGCAATTTCATAAAAATGAATGCAGATAGAACTTCATTTATATCAATCAATGCTGGGCATGAAGCACCATTGCTGAAAAAGTCAAATGGCTCAATCATCTGTTTGGAAAAAGGATGTATGGTGCTTGGTGTATTGAAAGAATTATATCATCTAGAATCCGAAATGTTCACCATTGAAAGTGGAGATTTATTATGTCTTTACACAGATGGAGTACATGACTCTTCTCTGCATGAAAAAGATCTCTTGAAAGAGCAGTTATCTCAAATTTCCGGGAGTGATGAACTTTCAGCACATGAATTAATGAGTAAATTCGGAATCGTAGAATCTGATGAACAGTCAAATTATGTGGTTGATGATAAGACATTACTCCTTTTGCGCATCAATTGAGAAAAAACTATGGCGATATTGATTGAAAATCGTCTTGTACTATTGTTTTTTCAGCATATAACAGTATTTTTGCCAAGATTTTTTCCGCACTAAGCGACTATCAGTTCACTGCCTATGTTTCTTTGATCCCCAAATGTTGGAAATCAATTTGCACACCGAGTGGGTGTCAATCATTTGTTTTTGTCGAAGAATGACATTGAGCATAGCATGATCAATCAATGGTTAGATAGTCAATCCCCTGAGGACAAACAATTTCAAGCCTCTTTAATTGAGGCCGGTGCTTTGCCACGCCATATTGCCATCATCATGGATGGAAATGGTCGCTGGGCAATGGACAGAAATCTCCCAAGAGCTGCGGGACATCAGCAGGGAATAGAGAGTGTTCGTGATATCGTCAAAGCATGTTCGCAGTTGAATATCGGTTTCCTCACTGTCTATGCTTTTTCAATGGAAAATTGGAAAAGACCAAGAATGGAAGTCCAAATACTGATGTCGCTCCTCAAAACATACCTTTTGCAAGAGATTGATGAGCTCGATGCCAATAATGTTCGGCTTCATGCAATCGGGAAGATAAATGCCCTACCCAAGAATGTGCAAACAATACTCAATGAGGCAATCGAGCGCACTTCCAAGAATACTGGGTTGACACTCACTTTGGCCTTAAGTTATTCGGGAAGATGGGATATTGTTCGTGCCGTACAAATGATTGCACTGGATATTCGCCGAGGGACTTTGTCTCCGGAAGACATCACCGATGAGCAATTTTCGAAGTATTTATTGACCGATTCAATGCCTGATCCGGATCTTATGATCAGAACTTCCGGTGAAATGCGTTTGAGTAATTTCTTATTGTGGGAATCTGCTTATTCTGAAATGTATATCACAAAACAACTGTGGCCTGATTTCAGAAGAGATGATTTATACTGTGCTTTGAAAGATTTTCTCAATAGAGAGCGTCGTTTTGGAAAAACCGGTCAACAATTGCGTGAATCCGATGAGAAGGAGAATCAACAAGGCTCCCTTCGAAGAATCATATCATCATTTTCTTCCAGGTGATCAGGGGCATGCACATTTTACGAAATAGATGGTGTTTTGCATTGTTATTCATGTTCTCGACATGGATCATACCTTCACATAATTCCATATATGCACAAGGTCAAGCAAAGTCTTATCTCATTGCTGGTGTTTCAGTAGAAGGTAATACCTATGCCGATGCGCAGACTATCATTACTATTTCCGGATTGAAAGTTGGCGAGGAAATGAAGATTCCCGGGCCGAAGCAACAAGAGGCAATTAGGAATTTATGGCAGAGAAATCAGTTTGAATCCATAGATATCGTGATTGACAAAATCACTGCAAGCGGTGTTTTTCTTACCATCAAGGTCAGTGAATTCAAACGCTTTAGTTGGCTTGAAATCAAGGGTAATGATAAAGTAAGTTCAAAAGACATTGAAAAAGCGTTAGCGAAAGTAAAAGGCGATATCCTTTCAGCGTATGAAGTTGATTTGGCCAAGGATGCAGTGAAGGCTCTTTATGAGAAAGAAGGTTTGATGTATGCGAAAATCACTCCAAATTTGATTCCAACGGATACCGGATTATATGCTCGTTTGGAAATGACCATAGAAGAAGGTGCTGATTTTTATGTGGATAGCATCATTTTTTCGGGTAATCAATTACTTGCTTCATCCGATTTGGTTGGTGCACTTGAAGATACCAAAACAAAGACTTGGTGGAAATTTTGGTCTTCATCCAAGTTTGACAAATTGAAATATGAAGAAGATAAAAAGAAATTGCTTCAGTTTTTTAGATCAAAAGGTTTCATAGATGCAGATATCGTAAAGGATAGCATTATCTATTATCCCGATATTCAAAAAGTCAGTGTTCATTTGGACATTTTTGAAGGTAAGAGATATTATTTGCGATCTGTAACATTTGAGGGGAATACAGTCTATCCTCAAGAGATTCTGTTCCGCCGTCTGAATATTCCTCTCAATGAACCCTATGATGCTGAGCGTTTTGACAAGAATTTATCCGGAAATGAGGATCAATCGGATGTGGCATCGATGTATCTGGACAATGGATATTTGGGAGCGAATTTGATCAAAGAAGAAAGAAAAAGTGAAGGGGATTCACTCGACATAGTTGTCAAAGTATTTGAAAGAGATCGCTATATCATTCGGAAAGTTGAGATTGTCGGCAATACAAAAACCAAAGACAAAGTCATTCGAAGAGAACTATTCACAAGGCCTGGAGAATTTTTCAATCGTTCCGCAATCATCAGAAGCGTGCGTGGTCTTGGCGTTTTGAATTATTTCAATCCTGAGGCTTTAAAACCGGATATCAAACCTGTTGACAATACAAAAGTTGATGTGCTGTACAGAGTAGAAGAACGCTCCACAGATACATTCAATGCCTCAATGGGATATGCGGGTACATTCGGATTGACCGGTTCTATCGGCATAACATTGAATAATTTCTCATTCTCAGAGCCATTACGGGGTGGTGGTGGACAAATTCTCAACATAAATGCCGAATTTGGTCAGCAAAGTAGATATCAAACCATTCAACTTGGATTCACGGAACCTTGGCTCAACAATACTCCCACAACATTGGGAGTGAACTTGTATTCGATAAGACAAAATTTTGTGTTCAATCTAACGCGCTATGGTGCATCCGTCAATATTGGTCGAAGATTGCGTTGGCCCGATGACTATTTCAGAGTAGATGGAGTCGTTCGTGCTCAATACAATGAACAAACTGCATCACAAGGTGTATTTCGTGCATTCAATGGCGGTGAACTCAGCTTGACAGGATCTGTATCAAGAATTAGTTTGGATAATGCGATCTTCCCGACTTCCGGTTCGAGATTCACATATTCTTCAACATTTGCTGCAGGTGGGATTGGGATCGGTAAGGTCGATTATCTCAAGAATACATTCAATCTTGAGATGTTTCATCCTCTTGCGAGTGTAGATGGAAATCCTCGATTGGTACTGTATATGAGTACTGATATGGGATATGTTGCCGGCATAAGGAGTGATACAAATATTCTGGGTAATGAATTGTTCTTCATGGGTGGAAATGGTCTTGGTGGTTTTGCCATCACACCACTCAGAGGATATGTAGATAGATCGATTGGCCCAAGCGGTGGAGGTCGTGTGATGACAAGACATGTGATCGAAACCCGTTTTGCACTTTCACTTAATCCAATGCCAATTTATTTACTTGCATTCGCTGAAGCAGGGAATGTATGGGAGAATCTGCGTAGCGCCGATCCATTCGATTTAAAGAGATCAGCAGGACTTGGCGTTCGGGTTTTGCTCAATCCTATAGGACTATTAGGTTTTGATTATGGTTATGGATTTGATCCTCAAGGAACAACAGGACCAAGATCCGGTTGGCAATTTCATTTTCAATTTGGAAGATAAACTTTATTCAATTTCATCATAGGTTGTATTTATGAAATACTCATTTGTTATTCTCACTTGTTTCATTGCTGCATTTATTGCCACAAACAATTCAATGAATGCACAAACACAAAAAATCGGATATGTCGATACCGAAGTTATTTTAAAGCAATTGCCTGAAGCACAAGAAGCCGACAAAAAATTGAAAGACATTGCTACAAAATTCCAAGACACATTGGTGGCTATGCAAAAGGATCTTACAGGAAAACTTGAGCAATACAAAAAGCAAGAATCAATGATGACTCCTGATGCAAAAAAGAAAGAAGAAGATCAATTGAAAGCAATTCAGCAGAGCATGATGCAATATCAGGAAGAGAAATTCGGTAATACTGGCGAGATTCGTCGATTGCAAGAAAATTTTCTCACTCCGATTCGTGATCGCATTCTCTTGACAATCAAAGAAGTGTCCAAAGATGAGAAATTCAATTTTATTCTCGACAAAGTAAATCCGGCTTTGCTTTATGCAGATGATAAATTTGATTTGACATTCAAAGTGTTGGATAAAATTCGTAGAAATAGTAAATAATCAAAGTCCAGGGGGTAAATTATGTTGACCATTCGGAATTTTTCTCTAGCATTCATTGCAATGCTTTTTAGCATAGGTTCTGTGCATGCACAGAAAGTAGGTTATGTGTCGTCACAAACAATTCGCGAGAAATTTCCGGAAGCAAAACAAGCAGAACAGCGCCTCCAGACAATGGTTGACAATTGGAAACGAGAGCTTGAGGATCAACAAAAAGTTATCAATGAACTTGATTTGGAAATCAAGAAAAATCGACTTGTTTGGACTGAAATAGAAAAAACAGAGAAGATTGCAAACCTTGAAAAGAAGAAAAAAGAGCGTGAGGAATATGCCACCAGAAAATTAGGTCCGAATGGTGAATATGATGCCGCAATTGCACTGGTTTTTCGAGGTGTTGAAGAGAAAATTTATGCTGCAATTCAGGAAATATCCTTTGATGACAATTATGACATCGTATGGGATAAATCAACTCAGCCCTTGGCCTTCATAAACCCAAAGTATGATTTGACTGTCAAAGTCCTGAAAAAACTTGGCATAAATGTCGATGATATGGAAAAACAACAGCAGGAAGCCATCGACAAAGATCCAAGAAATAGCAAGAAATCAACTCCAGCAAGTTCTAATTCAGGTACGAAAAGAACTAGATCTCGCAAACCTGCGGAGGTTCCTGAAGAAAAGAGAGAGGAGAAAGGACTTTTTGACAAGTTGAAGGACTCGGTCATGGATGGTCTTCAGGATATGATCAAGATTCCAACTTTGGATTCAATCGTAGGTGGAACTAGTCCAAATCAACCACCAACAGCTCCTTCCGAGCAACCGGTTCAACCGATACCTGCCGATACAACCGGTGGAAAAAGGCCATAAGGTATGATGCTATCCAAAAAATATACTGTTCAAGACATAGCCGAATTTCTTCAAGCAGAACTTGAAGGTGATTCGGCCATTGTTTTGAATGGAATTGGAAGAATCGAAGAACCAAATCCCGGTGAAATACTCTTTGTTTCCGGAAAACAATTCTTTCCTTTAGTAGAATCTTGCACGCAGAATTGCATCCTTCTGTCTCATTCAGCTCCACTACAACCAAAAGCTCATCAAGCTTTTATCCGTGTAAAAAATCCTCATTCCGCATTTGCATCACTCATTTCATATTTCTTTCCTGATCAAAAGAAAGATCCATTCATTTCCTCAAATGCCACGATTCATCCAAGTGCTCAGATAGCAATGGGAGCGACAATCATGGATGGTGCCTTCATTGGTGAAGGTTGTAGCATTGGCAAAGGAAGCATCATTCATCCTCATGTGGTTTTAGGTGATAATGTTGTCATTGGTGAAGATTGCTTACTCTATCCTCATGTGGTATGCTATTCCAATACAAAGATTGGAAATAGAGTGATCATTCATTCAGGAGCAATAATTGGTTCTGATGGATTCGGATATATCGAACATGCAGATGGATCCTATGAAAAGATCAAGCATGTGGGAAATGTGATACTTGAAGACGATGTTGAAATAGGAGCAAATACCACGATTGATCGCTCGGTTGTAAACTCCACTTTGATTTCTAGAGGTGTGAAAATAGACAACTTGGTTCAGATAGCACATAATGTCAGCATTGGTGAACATACTGCATTTGCCGCTCAAGTTGGAATAGCCGGAAGTGCAAAGATTGGTGCCAGAAATCGATTCGCCGGTCAAGTAGGAACTGTTGGACATTTGTCAACAGCAGACGGAGTCATAGTATTTGGTCAATCAGGTATTGCCCAAAGCATAGAACAATCAGGAATTTACTTCGGTAGTCCTGCAATTGAGAGAAGTAAAGAGATGAGAAGAATATTTGCTTCACAGCAATTGCCTGAAATTTTGCGCATGGTTTCATCTTTGGAACAGCGCATCAAAGAATTGGAACAGGCTTTAGATAATCAAAAAACCTCGTAATTTGCCCTAAATTACACTGAGCCAAAGCATGAATGCCCATCAAAGAACCATCAAGAAACCCGTGTCACTGAGTGGCATTGGTCTGCATACAGGTAATCCCTCTACAATCACATTCCATCCTGCACCCGAGAATTATGGTTTCCGATTTATTCGAATCGATCTTGAAGGGAATCCGGAAATACCTGCACTTGTGGATTATGTGACAGATATCGCTCGTGGTACGACAATCACTTGCAATGGAGCAAGTGTGCATACCGTTGAGCATGTGCTTGCGGCCCTTGTTGGACTTGAGATTGACAATTGTCGCATGGAATTGACTGCGAATGAACCACCGATTGGTGATGGAAGCGCTCTTCCTTATGCCGAGGTTTTGCTACAAGCTGG
>JBIKKD010000215.1:0-3128 GCA_044360565.1 Kapaibacterium sp. (SeqCode) | reverse complement strand
CAAAATTATTCATCACGCCTCTCACAACATTTGGCACAATTGAAGTAAGCGATACAATATCACAAACAGTACTCGTTGAGAATGTCTCATTCTTGCCGGTGCGACTTGATTCACTAACTCTTCCCCCCGGATTCACAATCATATCATTGAGTAAATCCATTCCAACTGTCATGAAACCACGAGATTCAATTCTCGTAAAAGTGAAATTCAATCCTGATACTACAATGACTTATACCGGTATCATGAAGGCATACTCTGATTCACCTTGTCCGATAACAGAACAAGGCACTTTGACAGGAAGAGGAATCATCATTCCTTTGGATGTTCCAATCACTCTTATGAATTGGGGATATACAAAACCATGTGATTGCATTGAGCGAAGATTACCTCTCGTGAATAAATCCATTGTGCATCCCATGACAATTGATTCGCTTTTGATAGAAGCAGGAGCAATACCGAATGCAACGCCACAATTTTGGACATGGTCTTCGACATATTCACCAAATGGAACCGTGCCATTTACAATACCAAGTGATAAAACCGATACTGTGAAAGTACTGTTTTGTCCAAGAACACCTGCTGAAGACAAGTTCATCAATTGTGCCGCACAAATTCGCATCAAAGCTCGTGGAGCAGGATGGTCACTTGATAATTACAAAGTAGTCTTGGCCGGAAAAAGAGCATTGACATATAAACCCGAGCCAATTTCACTCACATTTCCACCAACACCCGTGGATACGATGCTGAATCCGCAATTCGGAAGAGTGACCATTCCCTCATTTGACAAGAATCCCGATCAATTCCCTATTGTGATTGATTCCATTTCATTCACTCCGGATGAGCGCGTATTCACCGCATCAAAATTTGATGGAACTCCTTTTGAGCAAGTGACAATGCGAGGTGGAGACACATTACGTTTTCGTTTGAATTTTAAACCACGCGCTCCGAGATTGTATCAAGCAAGAGTTGTATTGCATGTCAGTCAACCTTGCAGAGATATGGACACAACAATATTGGTAACTGGGCTCGGCCAAGCAAATCCATTTGGTATGTCACTGACATTTGACAATGCACGCATATTGCGCGATACTTTTCCCGGCACTCAATGTGATACCGTACGCATTCCCGTATATGCATCAAGAGACATACCCGCTGAACTCATTGACATACATTGTGGATTGGAATATGACACAAATCAAATTGAATGCATTGGCATTGAATCTTCTTATCTGAACAAGAATTGCGATGATAAATATCCACCTTCAACATCAATCAAGTCTTATTCAAAAGGAACACTGTTCAAAGTCAAGAATTTCTGCAAGGTTGATTCCATCGCACCAATATTCACGGCTCTGTTTGTATCCAAAACTCAGAAGAGAGCATCTTTACCGATCATTATTGACAGTGTGTATTTTGATACTGAAAAAGTGATTCTTTATCGCATATATGCTGAGCCGGATACAGGTCAAGTGGTGATCAAACAATCATCTCTCAAAGCATTGAATACCATCAATTATGATAGTGTTCGCATTCTCGATTGCGTAGATACCAACTTGACATTGTTGAACGATGGCGATATACCCATCAAATTGAGTTCAATCATGCGCTTGCCTATTGGAGTGCAATTCATTTCCTCAAATCCACCATTGGACTCATTATTAAATCCTAATGATACAATTCAATGCATGATTCGATTCTGCCCAAGATCTTCGAATACCATTACATCGACAATTGACGCGATTTCCTCATTCCCATGTTTGGTGAAAGATACAAGCACGATTTCCGGGACAGGATATGCTCCTGATATTGAAGTTCCATTCTCATTGGGAGCCATGATTGGTGTAACTGATTCAGTAACAGGCATTCTTGGTGATAAAGTATCATTGCCTATTTTGATTGGTGAGGATTTCGCAACTGTTTACAGACAAATAAAGTATTATCTGCAATCAGTATCATTCACATTGCAATTACGATATAATCCTCATGCATTGAAATTTGAGTCAATCACAGTATCTGATTCATCCAAAATCATCGTTCAACCAATACCCGGTGCAATTGCAATCAAAGCAAATAAACTTGATTCAGTTGTGAAAGGCGAAATTGCCAAAGTACACTTCACGATTGCAGTACCTGATTCTGCCAATTCCGATCTCTATCTTGAACCAATAATTGTTACTACCGATTCACTGCCTTTCGTTGACATCATTCCGCTTTTGGAATCAGCCAAATGCGTGATTTCACCAAAATGCGATCTTCATACATTGAAATATGATGCTGAAATGCCTAATCTTCTGGCACATTCACCAAATCCGGCAAATAACACAGCAGATATTCGCTTTACATTACCTGGGGAAGCTTCCTATACATTGTCATTATACTCTTCAGAAGGTCGCTTTCTCAAACTGATTTCAAGTGCAAATACCCCGATTTCAAAGGGTGAGCATATTGTTTCTTTGGATGTTTCAACTCTTGAAAATGGCGTGTATTTCTATGTATTGGAGTCAGGAGAGTATTCATCAACAAGAAAACTGCATGTGATCAAATGATTTGTTCAGGTAAACATGACCAAGCTTATTCAGGCGAATTGTCTATTTTTGCCTTATTCCAATTTCATTGAATTCAAGCATGTTGCAAGTCGTTCAATATCAAAAAAATGGCGAAATGACATTGGCTGAGGTTCCTGCCCCGATTTGTAAAAAGGGTGGTATTCTCGTCAGAACTTCGGCATCTCTCATAAGTGCAGGGACTGAAAGAACTTCCGTTGTGGGTGGTCAAGCCTCACTTCTGGAGAGAGCAAAGAAACAACCCGAACAAGTAAAACTTGTATTGGATACCGTGAAAAGAGACGGTATCATGGCAACAATTGATCGCGTACAGACCAAGCTTGATTCTTATAAAACACTTGGCTATAGCGCTTCGGGTATTGTCATTGAATCACAATGTGAGGAATTTTCTCCCGGTGATCGCGTTTCTTGTGCAGGAGCACAATATGCCCATCATGCAGAATTCATCAGCGTCCCCAAAAATCTAGCCGTAAAAATTCCCGATTCCGTTTCTTTTATTGATGCCTCATATACAACTCTTGGCGCGATTGCACTTCAAGGTATTCGCCAAGCAGATTTGCGTTT
>JBIKKD010000214.1:0-3133 GCA_044360565.1 Kapaibacterium sp. (SeqCode) | reverse complement strand
TATGAAATGCTTGAACGCAGTTCTTATGAACCATTGGCAAAATTGTCAACCAAGATTCGTGGTGAAATCAAATATCATGTTTTTCATGCAGATACTTGGATTGTCCAATTAGGTGCTCAAGGTAATGTAGAAAGTAAGTCAAGAATGCAAAGTGCCTTGAATGAATGTTATCCTTTAGCTCTTGGCATATTCGAACCTTCCGAATCCGAGCATATTTTGATTGAACAAAAGATTTTCAATGGTGAGCAAGAACTTGAAAATGCATGGCATGAAAGGATACAAGCAATTTGCGAGAAAGCAGGATTGACCATTCCTTCTCGTGAGACCATTACTCCTATATATGGTGGTCGCAAGGGTTTTCATTCAGATCATCTTCAACCATTGCTTGAAGAAATGACAGAAGTATTCCAAATTGATCCATCAGCTGAATGGTGATGCATGTTAATTGCCGGTAATTGGAAAATGAATTTATTGCCTCATGAAGGCATGCTTCTCACGCATGAAATTTGTGAAGGAATGAAGAGTATCTCTCCGGAAATTGAAATACTTATTTGTCCTCCATTCACACATTTGGCACAGTGTTCTGTCATTATTGAAAGTGATGATGCTCGAATCAGCTTGGGCGCTCAAAACTGTGATTCTCATGAGTTTGGTGCATATACCGGCGAAATTTCACCTTTGATGCTTGCATCAATGGGCGTGGAATATGTGATTATCGGGCATTCAGAAAGAAGAGTTCTATTCAATGAGTCCAATGAGATTATTGTAGAAAAGTGTCATGCTGTCCTAGAAGCCGGCATGATACCAATCATATGCATTGGAGAAACTTTGGAAGAAAGAAATGCGGGGAATTTCGAAGGAATTGTAAGGGAACAATTACTTGGAATTTTGAGGAATGATGCAATCTTGGAATCTATTTTGAATTCTGACATCGTAATTGCATATGAACCTGTATGGGCTATTGGAACAGGACTAGCAGCAGATCCCGATCAGGCAGAGAATGCCCACAAATTTATACGATCGATTCTCAATGAATATCTTCCCGGTCAGTCAGACATGATTCGAATTCTATATGGTGGAAGTGTAAAACCAGAGAATGCATCAGCATATTTTGCCATGCCCAATATAGATGGTGCACTTATTGGTGGTGCATCTTTGAATGTGGAATCATTTTTGGCAATTGCACAATCAGCCTGACTTTACATCTCAAGTATTTTTTTTGTGATATTCTGCCTATGAGTGAACATTTGCTCTATCATCTTTCGGATGAGTAGTGAATGTGCCAATTTGCCAAGTCTGCCAAAAGGTAATTCATATTCAAATACATCACGCATACGAGTATATCCCCCGCCCATATCCTCAAAATATCTGTATTGCACCATTTTCTTGAATGGACCTTTGACTTGTCTGTCTGCTAAGCAAGCAGGATAATCAAACAGAAAAAATTCCATGTGCATCCGCATTGGAATAAAACCAAACTGCTTCACAAGCAAATTGACTTTTTGTCCCTGACCAGCCGGATCAGCATGTTCAACAATAACTTTTATGAATGGAGGTGTTATGCGAATAAGATTATTCACATCAGTGTGGAAGAGGAATACTTCTTCTATCGGAGATCTGATGATTATGTTGCGAGTAAAAGAGTGCATGGTGATTGCCTATAAATCAATCACGTCGAACATATCATCAGAAGCAAATGTTCCCACAGAAAATCAAAGAGTTACAATACTATGATCAATGCGTGAATAGACCGTTTCCACATCAGCATCGCCATCAATATTCAGCATTTTTCCCGATCCTGCATAATACTCCAATAATGGAGCAGTCTGCTCATTATAGACATTCAATCGATGCCTGATGATATCCTCATTGTCATCTTGTCTACCCCTCAATAGCATTCTCTTTACAATTTCATCATTGTCAACTGAAATATTGACAATATGAGAAATCGCTTTTCCCTGCTTTTCCAACAATGCATCCAATGCTTGTGCCTGACCGAGTGTTCTTGGGAAACCATCAAGAATGACTCCCGATGCATATTCTGCTTTTGACATTGCTTCTTCAACGATTCCTGTCACGATGTCATCCGGTACCAAGCCACCGGATTGCACATAACTTTGAGCAGTTTTTCCGAGTTCGGTTCCGGCAGAAATGGCTGAACGGAATGCCTCACCTGTTGAGAGATGTTGAACTCCTTTACGCTCGGCAAGAATTGCTGCTTGCGTTCCTTTGCCCACTCCGGGGGCTCCAAACATGACGATGATCATTGTGACTCCGATGATCTAAAGAGAAGCAAAAATGGGTCCATGCCCGAAATTGTACTGACAAATATACTGCATCTGACCTTGTTTTCCATCACAATTCCCTTGATACTACAGATCATACCCCATTGACACAATGTAGGATCTTCCGGGGAGTGGAAAATTGAGAATCATTTGGTATTCTACATTGAGAAGATTACGAATTTCACCTCTGATTCTAAGCATCCCATCAAATAATCCCATTCGGAATTCCGCATGAGGATTGACAAGTATCACAGGATTCATTTTTGTTTCAGGCAATTCCCCCAACATACCAAAGCGTTCCCCTATGGCTGTTACCATGATTCCAAATGTATGTGTGGAAAAAGTCGAAATCAAAGTGGAAGAAAATGTATGTGTTGGCACATATGGAATAATACTTTCATAAGTATCCGATTCAGGGCTCTTGTCTATGACATGTTTGAATGCATAATTGCATTGTATAGCTCCATTGATGACAGGAATCTTAAGCCCAAGTGATGCTTCAATCCCGGAAGACCATACCATGCCGATATTACTGGCTCTCCATTGTACCGGAGAAATAGGCATTGCTAGAATTTGATCTTTGACCTGCATATGATAGACAGAGAGTTGACCATTTACATCTCCTGCATCATAGGAACACCCGATATCAATTCCCATCGAAGTTTCCGGTTTAAGAAACTGCGTTCCATAATTGAGATAATACAATTCATTGAAAGATGGTACTCGAAAATCGCGAGTTACCTTTCCGGACATGGTAAATCCTGACAAGATTTCATGGGCGATGGCCAAATGACCCGATAAAGCAGGTCCTTGTTGATCACTGAATGCATCCAATCGTAAACCGGCAT
>JBIKKD010000213.1:0-3148 GCA_044360565.1 Kapaibacterium sp. (SeqCode) | reverse complement strand
GCAATGATGAAAAGAAAATCTCTTGCGATTCACGGCATTGTCAATCGCATGATGTTGTCTTTCGGCGCACTTAGCCCTCGTTCACTCAAAGTACGGATGGTGCATGCATTCCAATCCTCCAAGTCCTGAAACGCCAATTCTCCGACTCATACTCGGTGATCAATTATCACACTATCATTCATGGTTTGAAGAAGTGCGTGATGATGTGGTTTATCTCATGGCAGAGGTACGAAGTGAAGCGAGTTATGTTAGACATCATATCCAAAAAGTTCTCGGCTTTTTTCAAGCCATGCGTGCATTCGCCGAGGAATTGGAACAGAAAGGACATCGCATCATCTATGTGAAATTGGATGATGAACATAATCAGGGATCAATTTCAGCGGAATGTCTGCATCGGATCAAACTCATCAATGCTTCGCACTTTGTATATCAAGAACCCGATGAATGGAGATTGAAAGAAGAATTGCGCAAGATGTGCGATGAACTCAGATTCCCTTCCGAATGCGTCTCAAGCGAACATTTTTTGAGTGATGATGAACTGTGGAGCAAAGTGTTTAAGGGCAAGAAAACACGCATCATGGAGAATTTTTACAGATTCATGAGAAAGCATCATGGAATCTTGATGAATGATGCTGAACCTATGGGAGGAGCATGGAATTTCGACAAAGAAAATCGTAAATCAATTCCAAAAACTATTGAAATCCCCGAGCCATTGTGTTTTGATCATGATGTCACCGAGCTTGCTTCCATGCTCGAGCGCATGCAGATTCAAACAATCGGGAGTGTCGATCCCAAGCATTTTCCCTGGCCGAAGAATAGAGATGAATCACTGGAATTGATGCGCTTTTTCAATGCGCATTTATTACCGAATTTTGGTCGATATCAGGATGCAATGACTAATAGATCTTGGTCATTATTCCATTCCAGAATCTCCTTTTCTCTGAATACTAAAATGTTGCATCCGCTTGAGGTGATCAATTCAGCGATTGATGCGATGCAATTAAGTCCGGAATTAATTTCCATTGAGCAAACCGAAGGTTATGTTCGCCAAATTTTAGGATGGCGAGAATATATGCGAGGAATTTACCGCGAGTATATGCCGGAATATGCCAACCTGAATGCATTCAATCATCAGCGTGCTTTGCCTGATTGGTTTTGGACAGGTGATACTCCGATGCACTGTCTTTCCATGACCATCAAGCAATCACTCGACCATGCATATGCGCATCATATCCAAAGACTCATGATAACGGGTAATTTTGCATTGCTTGCTGGCATCAATCCCGATGCCGTGGATGAATGGTATTTGGGAATGTACATGGATGCAATCGAATGGGTGGAAATGCCGAATACGCGCGGGATGAGTCAATTCGCCGATGGAGGAATAGTTGGCACAAAACCCTATGTTTCCAGCGCTTCCTATATCAATTCAATGAGTGATTATTGCAAGAGTTGCAGATTCGATCCCAAGAAGAAAATCGGCGAGGATGCATGTCCATTCAATAGTTTGTACTGGCATTTTTATCATCGCAATCGAGAGATGCTCGGGGGTAATAATCGAATCGGGATGATGTATGCCGTTTGGGATAAAATGCAGAATAAAGAAGAGATTCTTGCTCAGGCGGAGACCCATCTTACAATACTCTGATCATTTCGTCGAATAGAGTTTCCACCATGGAGTGCGGGGCGATGAATGATGCTCATGATGATATCCGAAGAAATAACAGGTAAGCATGGCATAGAGATGATTTTTTTTGATTGTTCTTGCATTATGCGGTTCCATCTCATGTGTATGGGGAGTGCGATGCGGAATATAAGTGCCAAAAGTGAATAATTGCAAAGCGCCAAGAAGAGAAGGAATAACCCAGAATATCCAGATATTGATTTCCGGTGCGATGAATTTCAGAAGATTGAAGAGCGCTCCCATTGCTATGAGCTGAGAGATTGTCGTATAGCGAATCATGAATCGCAAAAACCAAATCACATAATTCTGCGACATGTCATAATCGGGATCTTTTTCCGTTCCAGGATACGTATGATGCGCCATGTGATTTGTGATGAGTCGCTTATAATTCATCCCCGCAAACAAAAAGCAGGCAATCCAACCGATGATATTATTAATCCGCTTATTCCCTGAAACCGTTCCATGCATTGCATCATGTGCGGTGATGAAGAGTCCGACACTCAGATAAGTCTGAAGAGCTACATGAAGCCACAAGCCAAAAGAAGTGGGATTCCATTCAAGCAAAATGAGCATATATGCACAATGCGATATCCATGAAAGGATGATGATGAGAGCGATGAGGATTCCCATTTGCAGAATAAAATTGTGTTAATGAAAAAGTCGATCAATATCCTGATAGCAAATTTCGGAAAAATATCCCAGGCATGCGGCTATTGGACTAATTTCACTTCAAAATGTATAAATCATCCCTTCAAATTTGAATAGTGTTGTATTCTAATGAATGCATGAAGTATTTTCTTCAGAACAAAATTAACTTCTAAGAATATATTTCCTTTTAGGGATACTTTTTTTATATTTGTAAAGGGATAAGGGATGTGTCTATTCAAGGTATTGTTTTTGGCAGATGCCATCGAGTTTCTTGAACAACTCGAAGATAAATCAAGGAGAAAGGTACTCTATAACATGAACAAAGTAAGTAAACGAAATGATGGAGAGCTTCTCAAAAAGATAAATGACAATATTTGGGAGTTTAGAACATTGTACGGTAATACCCATATACGTTTTTTTGCATTCTGGGACACATCCGTCAAAGGCAATTCCAAACTAATTATCACTCATGGATTTATTAAAAAATCAGTGAAGCTTCCAATGCAAGAAATACAAAAAGTAGAAATGATGAGAAGATTATTTTTTAACCGTATTGATTGATAATCATGAAACATAAAACGCTTAAGACTCAGACTTTAGAAGAGCTCACAGACAAGTATATCGGTAAGCGGGGAACTTCTCAGCGTGATACATTTGAATTTGAGTTAAACATTGATTTGATTGGCGAAGCAATTCGTGAAGCACGAATAAAAAGAAATCTAACCCAATCAGAATTAGGGGAACTTGTGGGTGTGCAAAAAGCACAAATTTCCAAACTTGAAAATAGTTTGAAACAGGCAAGAGTGGAGACCATCA
>JBIKKD010000037.1:0-9969 GCA_044360565.1 Kapaibacterium sp. (SeqCode) | reverse complement strand
TCGTACAACATTAAATCTATCGAGGATTTTACTATGCCGGTTAATGATATCGTCAAAGAAGCAGGCAATGCAATGGCAAAAGCCGTTGAACATGCCGGTCAACATATCTCAAAAGTTCGCACGGGCAGAGCTTCAGTTACTTTGCTTGACAATGTGAAAGTAGATTATTATGGTACAGCAACTCCTCTTGCTCAAGTTGGAAATTTATCAGTGCCTGATGCAAGAACAATCTTGATTCAACCATGGGATAAAGGCACACTGTCTGCTATTGAAAAAGCAATTCTCACATCTGATCTTGGTTTGAATCCTTCAAATGACGGATCGGTAATCAGAGTTCCGATTCCACCACTTACCGAAGAAAGAAGAAAGGAATTTGTGAAACTCTGCAAGAAATTCGCGGAAGAAGGAAAAGTTGCTGTTCGGAATATACGCCGTGATCATATGGAAGAATTGAAAGTGGCTGAAAAGAAAGAGCACTATTCAGAAGATGACAGAAAACGCGGTGAGGATGAAATTCAAAAATTGACCGATAGATATGTGAAAGACATAGATGCAATCATGGTCAAGAAAGAAAAAGAAATTCTTGAAGATTAATCATCCATGTCAACACAACCGATTCCAATTCCAACACCAGAAAATCCTGAATCCATCAAGGATCAATTCGAGTCATTCGTAAAGCTTGTACAAGTTTTACGACTTGAATGTCCATGGGATCGTAAGCAAACTCATGAATCCATTTCTCACTTGTTCATCGAGGAAGCATATGAAATGATTGATGCGATTGCGACAGGTGATGATGAGGAATTTGCGAAAGAACTCGGTGATCTGTTTCTACATATTCTCATGCATGCGGTCATTGCAGAACAAAGAGGATCTTTTTCCATCATCGATGTGATGAAGAAAGTGCAATCCAAATTGGTGCATCGACATCCTCATGTTTTTGGAGATACAAATGCAGAAGATGAAGAGACAGTGCGCAAGAACTGGGAAGAACTAAAAATGCAAGAGGGAAGATCATCAGCATTGGAAGGTGTTCCAAATGCATTGCCAGCTTTGATTCGTGCACAAAGAATACAAGAAAAAGCTGCTAATGTTGGATTCGATTGGGATAATGAGTCAGATGTCTGGAAAAAGGTTGATGAGGAATTGCAAGAGTTGCGTGTAGAACTGGAGCAAGGAAACTCGGAACGCATTACGGATGAATTAGGCGATGTACTATTCTCAATAGTCAATGCTGCAAGATTCCGTTCAATCATTGCTGAAGATGCATTGCAAAAAACATCAAATAAATTCAAAAAACGATTCATGATCATCGAACAAATGGCTCAAGAACAAGGTAGACAACTAAAAGACATGACATTGCAAGAGATGGATGATCTCTGGAATGAAGTGAAAGCAAAAGAAAAGGGACTATAAGTCCCTTTTTTATCGCAAGTCTATAATCTCAGAATCTTTCGGGGGAATGAAAGTAAAAATAGCATCGGTGATTCCACCATTTATTTTCAATGTTTCCAAATCCCACACCTGTTTTTGATTTCCATCCACGGCGGAAATTCGCCTGATTTCTGAGCTGCTTTTCTTTACATAAATCGTGAGTGATTTTATTCCCAAAGCAGACTTCCCATTCTTAGGAATCAACTCCAAACCAAGATGTGAGATATTTCCAATAGAGAAATCATGCAATTCTTTTGGTTGATAATTGTAGAGAAAATTAAATAGCACGATATCAAGTGAACTTGATGGCCTGCTCTTTATTTCATTGATGGTCACATTCTTTCTGGCAGGATGATAATTCCAAACCGTGTGGCCATCACATATGATTTTTCTATCATTCAAATCCAATATATATTTTCCAGAACGCATCGCTTTGAGTGTACCGGTGATTCCTGATACTGGCTCAATTCCCACGAATCTTGCTTCTAGTGAATTCATGTTTCCATAACGCTTTCGAAGCTGTGCAAATAATTCATTTTTCTTGTCTTGAGCATTAACTGAAATAATCCCACAGAGAACGAATGATATTGATACCAGAATCTGAATAAAATTATTTACCATCTTTTTTGTCCATTTGTTCTGGCTTCTTTTGTTCTTCATTCTTTGGTTTTCTTGAATCATTTCTTTTTGCATCGATTTCTTTTTTATTCATAAAAACGATTTGTTTTAATGCAGGCATAGAGGAAATTTCTTTGATAGGTAAGGATTCAAGGGGATTATTTCCTATATCCAAATGAGACAACTTAGTCAAAGCTCCAATCCCTTGAGGTAAAGTAGTAAGTGAATTGTTGTCCAATAACAATTTAGTCAATCCTGTACATTTCCAAAGTGATGCTGGGTACTGTGATATTCCATTATTCGATAGATCTAATACTTGTAATGTCGTATTTACAGCGATTTCACTTGGTAATTGCTTAATCACATTGCCCGAGAGAAGCAATGTGCTGAGCTTCTTCATGTTAAAAACTTCTTTTGGTAATTGGGTGATTCGATTGTTTGAAAGATCTAGATTCTCTAGTGACTCCATGTTCTGAATTTCACTTGGAATTGAATTGATACTGTTTCCTGAAAGAAGTATGGTTGCTAAGTTCTTCAATTCACCAATCTCTTTAGGTAAATTAGTTATCGAATTTTTTGATGCAGAGATAGATTTTAATGATTGGGACTTTCCAATGGTCGTAGGCAAAGTAGTCAATGAATTCTCATCTACGTTAATAGAAGATAATAATTGCATTCTAGAAAGATCTGGTAATACTTTAAGGTTCATTTTTGCCAAATGTAATTCGAATAATGAATCAAGTTGGAGAACGGTTTCAGGTATACTAGGCAATGTAGTTTGTGATAGATACAATTTGCGTAAACTTTTTAGACTTTTAATGTCAGGAAATGAAGTTATGGGATTACCTGAAACATCGAATATTTCTAGCTCTGATAACTTCGCAATAGAGCTGGGAAGACTCGATAATTTGTTTCCGTCAATGATGAGTTTCTTGAGCTTGGTAAGATTCGATATTTCTTGAGGTATTGCTGTTATATCATTATTGGATAGAGTAATTTCTTCAACATGTAAACACTGAAATATCTCAGTAGGAAAAGAAGTTAGTTTCTTCCGCGAAAGATTTATTGAGATATACTCTTCAGGATTGGACTTGATATCCTCAATACTCCTTGCATTTCTTTTTCTTTGTTTTGCAGATTTAGTTGATTTATCATCTTGTGACTGCATTGATGTTGTAATGCCGAAAATTAATAGTAAAACAAAAAATGAAAATTTCATAAATAGTCTCTTCTGTATTATTGAAAAAAGTAATGTGCATGATATACATGCAAAATTATAAGTTAGATGTAACTTCTACTATCGTAAACATTCCTAATTTTGTATATGATAAAGATAATACTACAAATAATTACAACGCTCATTGTTTTGATGCTAACATTAGCATCATGTAATGATACACCGCAAGCCCCTGAGGCAGTTCCCGATACTGGTAAAATCAATGACACTCTTTATATTCCGCTCCAACCCGATTGGACCGATTTTAATGAGCCATCTGATATTTTCATAGGTCGTGAACCATTTGTTTATGTGGCCGACACCAAGAATAATCGTATTGTGATGCTCGATATTGCCGGTCGCCGTGTTGGTGTCTCCGGCTTCATCAAAAACCCCATTGCAATTGCTCAAGATGGATTGTTTGATTTACTGATATGTGGTGAACTTGATACTGTATTGCAGGGAAAGACAGTGACGATTGGGGCAATATACCGCATTCATCTCAGCGAAGTAAGACATTCAATTGCCAATGCACCTATCCAATGTGTATATACTCAAGCCGGCAGACCTGAAAGAAGGTTTACGGGAATAACGGTCCTCCAGGGTAATGCATATTTGATTTCTAGAACAGGTCCAAGTAATGCCTCACGCTTTGATCCGGATGATGCTGTTCTATTGATGAATCCTCAAGATTCTGTCACAAGTAGATTGTCCTCCCTTGTTCCTGAAGGCAATGCATTGTATTCAATCGGTTCGATTTCCTCTCTCTCAGTTGCGGCAGATAGATCCCAGGATTTTCTGTTTACTCAGATATCACCCAATATGCAGTATAAAGTGCAGTGGCTGAGCTATGTTACTGGTGACATAACAGGGTGGTTTCAAAAGTTTAATCCTGCCGATCCTTCGACTTCAGGAAGAGATTTGATTAGTGTAGGTCGCTTTGATAGACCTGAAGATATCACATATGATGCCTTTGGGAATGTATATGTGATCGATGCAGGCAAAGATTCTGTTCTAAAGTTCACATCCACCGGTAAAGAGATGCATTCTTTTGGTGGCTCAGGCGCAGGCAAATCTCAATTTTCCTCACCATCAGGGATTGCCTGGTTCAATAAAACCCTGTATGTGGCAGACACGAAAAATAATCGGATATGTCGTTTCCGCCTTTCCACTGACCAATAAAAAAAGCCATATGGAAATCCATATGGCTTAATGCTTGTGACAAGAATGATTTATTCTTGTTCCATCGTTGCACGATATTGACGACGAGCTGCTTTCATGCGTGAAAGACGCTTCTCTACAGAAGGCTTTATGAAAAAAGCACGCTTTTTGAATTCGCGCAAAACGCCGCTACGCTCATATTTTTTCTTAAAGCGACGAAGTGCTCTGTCGATCGACTCATTGGATTGGATTGTTACGCCTACCATATCTCTTTTCTGGATAAGATGGATAATTTTATTTAACTAAATTTTCAATCAATTTTTTCTCTTTTTGCTTTTCAAATTGAACGATGATCGCAAAACCACCATTGGAAATGATTTCCTTTGAAAGAACAACGCCGAGATCGTCCCATTTCTGATGATAAATAACATCACCTACAGCATACACATCAGATGGGTTGTAAATTTTGGAATCTTCTTTTGAAACCTGTACAATAGCTGCGGTCTTGTCTGATTTTGCCTCAAGTACATCCAAATCAACAAGTTGAGAATGGCGGCTGAGCGTACAACGGGCCCACTGGCGACGGCCTTCCGCAGACTCCATTGGTTCGCCAATAAGCTCATGCTTGGTTTCTTTCATCAAGAAAGGAGAAAAGAGCTTGACATATTTGGCTTTTCTGGCGCGTCTGACTTTTGTAGCCATTTGGAACTCCGTTCACAGACTGAAATTACACAATACAGGGACTGCAAATATACAAAGAAATAGGTTATCCACCAAACTCAACTGATTCTGTATCAATGCGTTGTGATAACAAACTGTAATATTCCCTGATCTTAATATCTCTTGCTCTTTATGAGACAAGGCATATAATGATGGAGATTTTCGAGAACTTTGCCCGTTCCTCTTACCACAGCAGTGAGTGGATCTTCAACAACATGCACGGTGAGCGTTGTTTCCATGGAAAGGCGTTTATCCAAACCTTTTAGCAAAGCTCCACCGCCTGATAGCATAATTCCGCGATCATAAATATCTGCGGCCAATTCCGGAGGTGTTCTTTCGAGCAATAATCGAACGCTTTCAACGATTGTTCCGACACATTCACTGAGTGCTTCTCTGATATCGATTGAACTGACCGTGATTGATTGAGGAATACCTGTGATCAAATCACGACCTTTTACTTCGATTTCTACTTCTTGTTCCAATGGATAAGCAGATCCAACTTCGCATTTGATGATTTCAGCGGTTCTCTCACCAATGAGAATATTATGATTGCGCTTAAAGTACTGAACAATACTATTGGTCATTTCATCGCCTGCCATGCGAATGGACTCATCGGTAACGATACCTGAAAGTGCAATCACTGCGATTTCAGTGGTTCCGCCACCGATATCAACTATCAAATTTCCTTTTGGCTCGTGAACATCAAGTCCGATTCCAATCGCAGCGGCCATTGGCTCTGCAATGAGATGCACTTCCTTTGCACCTGCATGTTCGGCACTATCTCGAACGGCACGCTTTTCTACTTCGGTAATGCCTGATGGCACGCATACGACAACGCGTCTGGCAGGTTGCCATGACAAAGAAATTTTCTTGATGAAAGCTCTGAGCATTCCCTCAGCGATTTCAAAATCTGCAATCACGCCGTCCTTCAATGGACGAATGGTGCGAATATCACGATGAGTCTTGCCTACCATTGCTTGTGCTTCATGTCCGATCGCGAGTATATGCTTATTGGTGCGATCGAATGCAACGATTGATGGCTCATTGAGCACCAAACCCTTATCTCTCATCCAAATGAGAGTATTGGCAGTGCCAAGATCAATGGCCACATCTGTTGATAAAAATCCAAAACGCATCATATTCTCACTATACTGATGATGAAGTCATTCACATTCTATGCCCTGAGGCAAATCAATGGAGGACTGCAAAAATACGAATCTAAGGATAGAAAACCAATCTCGGAATCAAGTTTCCAAAATCTTTATAGTGATCTAAGTTTATGATTCAAAATACTTTGCAATCTTTGATCACTCTGCTTTTCGCAATTGCTCCTTTTCGGAGTTAGATGGGCTTTTTTGCTCAAAATGAGGCTCTTTTCCGGAATCGACGACATCTCTGTCAACGATGCAATGATTGATGTCATTACGATCAGGTACATCAAACATGATGGGCAACATGATTTCTTCCACGATTGCTCTCAGACCCCGAGCACCTGTTTTACGAATTTTGGCTTTTTCAACGATACCCAATAGAGCATCATTTGTGAATTCCAATCCGCATTGTTCCATCGAGAATAACTTTTGATATTGCTTGATAAGTGCATTCTTGGGTTTTGTGAGTACTTGTAGCATCGCCTCATCGGTCAATGGTTCAAGCGGTGCAATCACAGGAAGTCTTCCAACCAATTCAGGAATGAATCCAAATTTGATGAGATCCTCGGGCTCCACTCGTGATAGTAAAGCGCTGGTCTCTTCCACATTTTCTTTCATGCTCGCACTGAATCCAATGGTTTTTGCATTGATTCTGCGGGCAATTGTTTTCTCTACTCCATCAAAAGCACCACCACAGATGAAGAGAATATTCTTTGTATTTACATATACCAAAGATTGCTCGGGATGTTTTCTTCCACCACGAGGAGGAACGCCTGCAACAGTACCTTCAAGCAATTTGAGAAGTGCTTGTTGAACGCCTTCGCCGGATACATCTCGCGTAATACTTTGTGAATCTGAACGGCGGGCAATTTTATCGATTTCATCGATATACACTATGCCACGCTCTGCACGCTCAACATCATAATCTGCATTTTGCAGAAGATGTACGAGAATGGTCTCAACATCATCACCAACATAACCTGATTCAGTGATTGTGGTTGCATCCGCAACTGCAAAAGGCACATCAAGAATGCGTGCCAATGTTTTTGCAAGTAGTGTTTTTCCTGTTCCGGTAGGACCAACAAGAAGAATATTGCTTTTCTCAATTTCCACATCATCTTGAGATGGAAGAGCATTGGATGCAATACGCTTATAATGATTATATACAGCAACACTCAAAATGCGCTTTGCTTTATCTTGGTCAATCACATATTCATCAAGCTTTGCTTTGATTTGTGATGGCTTTAATAATGCGGTTTTGTGATTCTGATTTTTGTGAGACTTTGTGGAAGGTGCAATGTGCTGATTCAATACATCCATGGATGTGTGAATACAACGATCGCAGATATACACTTCATTGCCTGCAATGAGATTCTGGACATCGGCGGCAGGACGACCACAAAATGAACAGTGAATGGAATCTTTGTCTTGCTTTCTTGAACTCATTATGTTCTATCACGGTATATCAAGAAAAAAAAAGGCGGGACGAAGGTATCGCCCCACCTTTCATGTATTCATGTAGCATTATGATTTGCTGGGCTCTAATGAGCGACGCTCTAAGATCTTATCGATAATACCATATTCAACTGCCTGATTGGCGCTCATATAATTATCTCGATCTGCATCTTTGAGAATAGTCTTCGTGTCTTTGCCTGTATGCTTACTGATGATTGCATAGAGCATTTCACGAATGCGAAGCATTTCTTTGGTATAGATTTCAATGTCGGTTGCCTGACCTTGAGTGCCGCCCAATGGTTGATGCATCATGATGCGTGAATTCGGGAGTGCAAATCGCTTACCTGCTGTTCCCGCACAAAGTAGTACCTGCGCCATTGATGCCGCCATACCAACACAAATCGTGCTTATATCTGGTCTTACAAATTGCATGGTATCATAAATTGCCATGCCTGCAGTAACGCTTCCACCAGGAGAATTGATATATATGTTGATATCCTTGGTTGGATCTTCGCTTTCGAGAAAGAGAAGTTGGGCTACAGTCAAACTTGCAACATTATCATCTATGGGTGTGCCAATGAAAATGATTCTTTCTTTCAAAAGACGAGAATAAATATCATAGGCTCTTTCGCCTCTACTTGTTTGTTCCACTACCATGGGAACGAGTTGATTCATCATAATGATGCTCCGGATGGTGATTATTCACCGGCAGATTTTGACTTGGTTGATTTCTTTTTTGGCTTTTCTTCCTCGTCTTCCGTCTTTTTGGCTTTGGTTGAAGTTTTCGCTTCCTTTGCTTTCCCTTCAGCTTTTGGCTTAGCAGTTTTACTTGCTGTTTTTGCCGGCTTGGCCTTTGACGAAGAAGCTGCCTCTGCAGTGTCCTGCATTTGCTGAACCATGGCTTCCATGTCTTTTTCAGCAAAGTATGCCTGAGGATCTACATCGAGAACTGTTGCCATGGAAATGACTTTCTCGAGGACTTTTCTTGCAAGAATCGAGCCGAGAAATGCATTGTCTTTCATGAGATATGAAAGAATCTGATTATCATTCATTTGTGTTTGTGAACGATAATATTGCAAATATGGAAGAATGTCTTGCTCTTCAAGAGTAATGCCTTCCTTCTCAATGATTCTATCACGAATCAATTCCCAGCGTGCTGTTTGCTCGGCATAAGGTCGGAACATTTCTTCAAAGTCGGACATCTTCAGTTCAGCCGCAGATGGACCTTGTTGTTTTTTGAAATTGTCAAACATTCCATGCATGACTTCATGCACCAATGAATGTGGTACTTGGAAATCATGCTTCGAAGTAATGAGGTCAACAATTTGAATTTCCATCTCTTTGCGTGCTTCATCTTCCAACATGCGATTATTATAATCGCGAACGCTGTTTTCCAATTCTTCAACGGTTGAAAGACTGCCATTGGAATACTTCTTAACGAATTCTTCATCCAATGCGGCAGGGACGATTTTCTCAGCAGACAATATGGTCACTTCAAATCTATCAGGATTCTCTTCACCCTGAGTTGCGTCCATGTATGTTGCAGTATCACCAACTTTTTTACCAATCAAAGCATCACGAAGGAATCCATCCAAATCGGGATGATCGAGGAAAATTGTATTCTCTTGGGGTTCCAAACCTTCAAGTGGTTCACCGGTTTCATCATCCACTTTCGTGAAACGAATGGTAACATTGTGTTTGGCATCACTAACATCATCAGCAGGAATGCTGGTTGCATTCTTGAGTAGAATTTCATCAATGATTTTTTGAACATCTTCATCAGTGACTTTTGCAATCGGCTTCTTGATTTCCAATCCTTCATAAGATGCCAATTCAAATTCAGGAATGATGCTGAAACGAATCACATAAGTCATCGAGCCATTCTCACCCGGCTTGAGATCAAGCAATTCAGGCTGGCCAACAACTTTTATATTATTGTTACGAGTATAATTCTTGAATTCGGAATCTGCCACATCCATCATGCAGTCTTGCTCGATCTGTCTGCCAAATCTCTGCTTTATGATTGATAGTGGAACCTTACCCTTGCGAAATCCTTTGATTTCAATTGTTGGCTGTGCCTTCTGATAAGCACGCTCAAAGTGAGGAATGAAATCCTCTTGTGTCAATGTAAAACTTACCTCTTGCGTGCAAGCATCAATTGATATGACGGAGATTTCCAAAGAAGTAACCTTGATTATTTCAAAATGCCGGATT
>JBIKKD010000212.1:0-3152 GCA_044360565.1 Kapaibacterium sp. (SeqCode) | reverse complement strand
AGCCAAGATCAGACAAGTGGCAGTTTCTTCCAAATTGCAAGGTGCAGGAATTGGAACAAAACTCATGGGATTTGCCGAAGATGTAGCCATGGGAAAGGGTTTTCGAACCATTCATCTTCATGCAAGAAAAACCGTTGTTCAATGGTATGAGTCAATTGGTTATGAAATTCTCGGTAATGAATTCATCGAAGTTGGGATTCCACATCACAAAATGTTCAAGAATCTATAGTTCCCTCCGGCAATCGTGGTTCAACCATGATGACTTCTTCCCTTTCCATCAATACTGAACCCGGTCCTGCTCCTTTGGGTTTTCTCACATACTTTTTCAAAGCATAAGCAACCGGAACAAAAGTACCTTTTCTCGATTTTGAAAAATACGCAGTGATCTCACAGGCTATTTCGAGGATATTTTTAGGAGGATTCAATGGTCCGCGCAGAATCCCATGCGAACCGCTCACACCTCTTGCATGCAACCACAAATCATTCGGTTTGGCAAATTTAGTGGTCAATTGATCATTGTTTTGGGCATTTCTTCCGATATACAGCACATATTTAGGTGAAAGAACAAATTCTCGAAAAGGATGCTGAGGAGTTTGTGTTGTTTTTTCTGTATTGACATTTTTCAATTGCTTGTGAATCAACTCAAGAGTACGAAGATCTTGAGCTCCTGAGAGAGCTTTCTGCATGGACATCACTTGCTCAAGTTTCAGCCTGAAATTCGGCAGAGATTTCTTGCGAATCTCATTTCTTTCCTTGGCATTTTTTGCCTTTTTGAAATAATGTTCAGCATGTTCGGCATAGGTTTTTCCCTTCATCGCAGGAATTGTGATTGTGCGTTCTTCATGATGCAGAATAATGGAATCATCATGTATTCTCAAAGCAGGATAAGGCATGGACAAAAGAAGTTGTGCAATGAGCTGAGATTCTGATATTCTCTCATTACTTAACTCATCTTCCGAAACATGTGCAATTGTGTGTTCAAGCTTCTCCCTTCGAAGTTTCAAATCAGACTCAATTTCAAGGTATATCCTTCGCATGCGCTCTCTCTTTTGATTCAACCCCTGGAATCTTCTTATGGCTTCGCTCATTGATTCGCCCGACCAAACTTCTCGTAGAGACTCTTGCAATGGTAAACATGATAAAGCCAATATCCCATCGGGAAGTTCAAGAATATATGCTTTCACTGAATTGAGCGATTCTTCCATCACGCCTTGAAAACACACCTTTAGTTCAGACACTTGATGTTGATCCAAATTCATCAGAGTATGATGGGAAAGTACTTCAGGATACAAAGCCGAAAATCTTGCAAATATTTCTCGTGCATATGATTTTCCCGCATTTCCTGTCTTCACCAATACATCAAAAATTGATAAATCAGGATTTGCTTCTTCAATTGCGGGCATAACATTTATGGAAGGAATATAGTGTTCACCGATAGGTAATGGAGATCGTTTGAATGAATCAAGTATCTGATCATCATCATCAATAATAAACAAAGAGGTATTGGATCCACCGAAGAATTGACCAATGACACTTGCTCCTGTCAATCGAAGAAAGATGATGCGATCAGTCGGATGCTTCATGCAGGAGAGGATTTTTCTGCCAATGATGAAAGGAAACAGATCAACATTATTGTTTTTTGCCCTATGCAGATGTTCTTTCAACATGATCATAGGCGATCCGCTTTGCATTGCCCATTCAATATGAGCATGTATTTTCCCATCCGGAGATTCACAATGCATGATCAGATTGTTCTTTTCTTGCGAATAACACTCAGTGATGATCATTCCATTGCAATGATCATGAATTTCTTTAGCGAGATGATGGAAAATATGGTGATGTCGCATCGTAATTTCAGACATGAAGTCTTGGGTCTTTTGTAATTTGCACACTTTCTGACTGCAATATACTGTTCTGAACGGAGCCCATGAATTCTACTTCTACTTCACAAGGTTTGATGCGATCTCTCAGTTTGAGGGAAGCAACCGCATTAAATATGATAGACATGGTTGGGATTGGACCATTCATTGTGCTACCAATCGTGATCCAATCCATGCATGGTCCACATGCAATCATCGCATGGTTAGCAGGTGCATTATTGGCAATAGTTGATGGCACCATCTGGGCTGAACTTGGTGCTGCTATGCCCCAAGCCGGTGGAAGTTATGTCTTTTTGAGAGAAAGTTATGGAAAATCCAAATGGGGTTCCATGATGTCATTTCTCTTCATTTGGCAAACGGTCTTTCAGGCGCCACTTGTCATTGCATCCGGTGCAATCGGATTCTCTCAATATTTCACCTATTTGATGCCTGTGGATCCATTTGCACAAAAAGCAATTTCAGGATCGGTGGTATTGCTCATTTTTGTTTTGCTGTATCGCAATATCAAACAGATAGGAAAAATTTCTGTGTTCATGTGGATTGCAGTCATAGGTACTATGTTATGGCTCATCATTGGTGGGGCCATACATTTTGACGCGCAGAAAGCATTTGGAGGAATGAGTGAAGGCCCCGATTTCTTCTCTTCGATCTTCTTTGTGGGATTGGGACATGCCATGCTTAAAACCGTATACAGTTATCTCGGATATTACAATGTATGTCATTTGGGAGGCGAAATTTCTCAACCTGACAAAGTAATTCCCAAGAGTATTTTCATTTCAATCATTGGTATTGCTATTTTGTATTGTTCAATGCACTTAAGCATAGTCGGCGTCATCCCATGGCAGGAAGTACAGCAATCCCCATTCATTGTGAGCACATTCATTGAGACATTGCATGGTCCTTTGGCTGCTCAAATTGCAACAGGACTCATTTTGTTCATTGCATTTGCATCCCTATTTTCGGTCACACTTGGTTATTCACGCATTCCATATGCAGCGGCAAAAGAGGGATCTTTCTTTTCAATCTTTGCATCTGTGCATCCCAAAGAGCATTTTCCTCATATTTCACTCATGGTATTATGTGGTATTGCATTTGTTTTCTCTTTGCTTTTCAGAATGAGTGAAATCATCAGTGCGATTGTCGCAATGCGAGCATTGGTGCAATTCATCGGAGGAGCAATTGGATTGATGCTATTGCGAAAAAGAAAAGGAAAAGAATTCTTCCCATGGAAAATGCCTTTATATCCAATACCGGTGATTATGTCAATCATTA
>JBIKKD010000211.1:0-3182 GCA_044360565.1 Kapaibacterium sp. (SeqCode) | reverse complement strand
TTTCAAATCCTGCAGTTGCAAAACCTGTATTGTACTATGACAATATCCAATCTGAACTTGCAACAGCTCGTATTGAATTGGATGGCAATCGCATGGTATATTCTTCATTTGGTATTGAATCAATCGGTACTGCATCAGTTGGAAATGAATTCTTCAAGCGTTGCATTGATTGGCTCATGACTGGTACAGCGGCATCAGCAGAAGATATTGCTGAAGGTTCAAATGCAGAACTTTCATTGTCAATCAATCCTAATCCAATGAGCGATATGGCGGTTGTCAATTATACTGTGAATGGTCAAACTGAGAAGTTCGTAACAATCACAGTTGTTGATGCTATGGGACGCGAAGTTGCTTCATTGTTCTCAGGCATGACACAACCAGGTTCACATGCACTTTCTTTCAATGCAGCTCAATTGCCTGCAGGTGCATATCGCATGATTACTCGCACAATGGGCGGTTCAGGCGTTCAATTGCCTTTGATGATTAATCGCTAATATTATTAGAGATTAAATAGATGGGATGATCCATATTGGGTCATCCCATTTTTTTTTGTAGTTTGTATAATATTACAATAACAATTCTTTAATCGGAGATTTTTTGATGAAAAATTTATTACGACTTATCGTGATATCCTCTTTTTTGTCGGTTGTGATGCAACCGGCAGTGTTTGGACAAGGTCCTGTAAAGCGTGTTTTTGTTGAGCAATTCACCGGTGCATGGTGCGGATGGTGCGTGGATGGTTCAGTTGTTATTGACAATCTTCTGGCCCAATATCCCGATCAATTGATTGCAGTAAAAGTGCATCAAGGCGATGGAATGGAGATTCCTAAGGTTATGGCAGATACTCTCCGCTCTTTCGTGGCAGGTTATCCAAGTGGTTCGATTGATCGTAAATTGTTTACTGGTCAGCAAACAGTTGGTGTAAGCCGTAATCTTTGGTCAAACTTTGTTCGCCAACAAATGGCACTCGATGCGGAAGTTGGTGTTGAAATTACAAATGTGAAATATGATGCCGCAACTCGTAAAATCACAGCTGATGTCACTGCAAATTTTGTGAAATCAGTTTCCGGTGATGTTAGAATCAATATGATCGTTGTTGAGGATAATGTGACCGGTACTGGTGCAGCATATGATCAGAAAAATTTCATCGCAAACAATCCAAGTTTTGCAGGACACCCATATTATGCCAAACCTGCTACTATCACCGGATATAAACATCGCTCAGTTGTTCGTGCATATGCAGGTGGAGTTTGGGGTGTGAGAGGAATCATTCCTGGTGTTGCACAAACAGGAACACCATATACTGCATCTTTTAGTTATACTTTGCCTGCTTCCTATAAGCCTGAAAATGTAACGCTTGTTGGTACAGTTCAGAAGTTTGGAACAGCATCAAATGCAAAGCAAATGTTAAATGCCAATGAAATTGGTTTGACAAAAGCAATTGTTAAGACTGAAACAACAGTTGAAAAACCTGCGATGTTAGTGGCTCAAGGGGCAAATGGAAGTACACAAATCACCGTTAAGAATCTCACAGGTACAGCATCTAATGTGTCATTGAGCATCGATACAGAGAATTCTTTGATGCCTGAAGGTTGGACTGCAAAAGTAGAACCTTCATCTATCAATCTTCCTGCAAATGGCACAGCAACTGCAAATGTCACTTTGACTACCGGGAATAATCAAGGTTATGCCATTATTTCAGTTGAAGCAATTCCTGAAGATGAGAATGTGATTGGTCGTGTCAGCAAAGGTAATGTGTACAATATGACACCAGGCATGAAATATGCTATTTATGGTGCTCATCCACGCATGAATGATCACTATGGTCAACCACTCAAAAATCGCGGTGGTGAATTTGCTACAAAATCAATTGATCTACCTTTGAATGCAGGCTTCATGGAAATGTATCCTGCAAGTTCTTTCGATGCAGCAATCATTGCGGTACATTATGGATCAAGAGGTGCATTAGGAACAAATCCTGCGATTATTTCACAAGTAAGTTCCATGCTTGATGCAGGCAAGAAAGTGTTCATAGCTAGTGGTCTTGAAGCATTCAATGGTGCTAAATCCACATCAGCAACAACTGAAACAAAAGCATTCTTCAATACTAAATTGGGTGTAAATGTCATTGATGATCCTGTTCTTCGCTTGCAAACAAATGCAAATGGTCAGATTACAGGTACAATTCCATTCCAATTGACTGGTATTAAAGATGATGTCATTGGTGATGGTATCAATTATTTGGCAAATGATGTCACCAATTTCAATACAGATCCATTCATCTATTTCACAGATGCACTTTCTTTAAATCCAGATAGCAAATCTGTTCCATCATTGTATTTGGATGAGAATATCGACAATGTGGCCGGTATTCGCTGGCAAAATGGCGAAGGCAAGCTCGTAATGTATACATTCGATATGGATGGTATTTCAGATGATGAAATGAAAAATACATTGATGAGCAGAGCATATACATGGCTCTTTGGCTCTGCTTCTTCCGTTGATGAGCAGAATTCTGATCTTTCATTCATGGTTCAACCAAATCCATTCTCCGGTTCTGCAGCCGTTCATTTCACAATGAATGATGCAACAGAGGAATCAGTGACATTGAATTTGATCGACATGCTCGGCAGAGTTGTTCAAACTAGCGGTTCTATCAAAATTGCTCAAGGCATGAATAGCTATGCATTGCAAAATGCAGGCTTGAATCCAGGTGCATATAGACTCACTTTGACCGGTTCGAATGGCTCCATGCGCTCAATTCCGGTAATGATCAATAGATAATCATAACCTCATGATATTTAATGGGATTGCATATGGTTTGCAATCCCATTTTTTTTTATAGTTTGTGACCGGTCTTACCCCTATTTATTTGGAGATTTTATGAATCGTGTGTGTACTCATGTAATGTTCATTCTCTTCTTTGGCTTGGGATTCAGTGCTAATCTCACTGCTCAGCAACCAATCAAGAGAGTACTGCTTGAACAATATACCGGCGCATGGTGCGGATGGTGTGTTGATGGTAGCGTTGTGATGGACGAACTCATCAAGGAATTCCCGGATCAAGTGATTGGTGTCAAAGTACATCAAGGCGATGATATGGAAATCGAAAATGTATTTGATTCACTAAAGTCAATGGTTCCATTTTATCCGAGTGGAAGCGTCGATCGCATGGTATTTCC
>JBIKKD010000210.1:0-3185 GCA_044360565.1 Kapaibacterium sp. (SeqCode) | reverse complement strand
AATATGTTGATGATACCAGAACTTCTATCAGATTGTATGAGGGCGACATCATCGACCCTTCATCATTCAGATTTGCTCTGAAATTCGGTCTTCAATATGAAATTCTCGCAGGTAATCTTCTTTTAGTCCCTGCAGTCTATTATAATCTTGGTTTGACTAAGATCAGTACTTCCAACAATTCAAGCGTAAGCGCGATTCAGATTGGTGCTGATTTACGATTCACTTTGTGATCAAATCTAAAGTTGATTCAAAGCCTATCCATTGGATAGGCTTTTTTTTTGGCTTATAGACATAAAAAAATCCCATCCAAATATGGATGGGATCTATATTGCAAGTATAAGAAAGTGTTTATGCTTTCCAATTCTTTACTAAATCCACAAGCATCCTAACACCAATACCTGTTCCACCTTTTGGCCAATAGTCTCTATCTGAAGGAGCCATGCCGGTTCCTGCGATATCCATGTGAGCCCAGGGATAGTCTCCAATGAAATGCTTGAGGAAAAGTCCAGCAGTAATGGCACCTGCCCATCTTCCACCTGAGTTTTTTACATCCGCAAAATCACTCTTGATCAAGTCTTCGTATTCTTCATGGAGTGGTAATTCGCAGACATATTCATTTGTGCGAGTTGATGCCTTTTTGATTTGATCAATAAGATGAGAATCAGTGCCCATGAGTCCGCTAGTCACAGTACCTAAAGCCACAACACAAGCACCGGTCAATGTTGCAAAATCAATTACTGCCTTCGGCTTATATTTTGAAGCATAAGTTAATGCGTCGGCAAGAACCAATCTACCTTCAGCATCGGTATTATCAATCTCAGCTGTTTTGCCATTCATGAAGGTCACGATATCTCCCGGAACAAGTGCTGTTCCACTTGGCATATTCTCTGTAGAAGGCACAAGTGCTACAACATTCACGGGAAGCTTTGCTTTCGCAATTGCTATGATGCCACCTATAACCGTTGCTGCTCCATGCATGTCACCTTTCATGTCGGACATGCCGGCAGCAGGTTTAATGCTGATTCCACCTGTATCAAATGTGATACCTTTACCTACGAATACAAAAGGTTTATCAGTTGCCTTTCCACCTTTATACTCCATGACAATGAATACAGGTGGTCTGACACTGCCCTGATTCACGGCTAGCAATCCACCCATTTTCAATGCTTGTATTTTCTTTTTGTCCAATATAGTGACTTTGATTCCCGTTCCCTTTGCAGCATTTACAGCGGCTTTTGCAAGTGTTTCGGGATATATCTCATTATTTGGAGCTTGTGCGAGGTCGCGGGCAAGAGTAACGCCATCATAGATGGACTTTGCCATTCCTGAAACAGATTTACCCGCCGCAACAAGTTGTTTTGAATCCGAGAATAATGTGATGGAACTGATTTTCTTCTTTCCCTTCGCTGCAGTGATATACTTGTCAAACTTATAATTAGACAATACTGCACCTTCCAATAAAGAAAGACAGCTTTCCTCAGGGGTGAGGCCATTACCCAATACTGCTTCAATTGCTATTGATTGAACGCCATATGCAGCCGCTCTTTTTGCTGCGGCAGATGATGCACGACGCAAAGTTTCAGCTGTACAAGAATCCTTCTTGCCCAAACCTGCCACGATGACCTTGGATGCACCTTTTGCTCCTGTATATATTACCATTGTTGAGCGAAGAGCACCTTTGAAATCATCACTATTCACTACAGCTGTTGCGGTAGGATATAATTCAACCAAGCGTTTTTTTGTAGCCTTGAGAAGAGAATCATCTTCAAAACTAAAAGTAATTACAATATCAGCTTTTTGATTGGTCAGAGCTGATTGAGAGATGGCGATATTCATGAATATCCAATCATAAAATGAAAAAAAATGAAATATTCTTATTCAGCATTATGCATGATCATTCCCGTAATAGTCATTCCTTTTACGGTAATTCTTATAGCATAAGCACCACTTGGATAACCTTGCAAATTGATTGGCATGGATTGAGCATCTGTGGTGGAAATAGTTTCTTGAAACATGACTTGTCCGATACTTGAGACAATCTGCATTGTTCCTTCCAAATCTCTTGGCATGCCTAATAATTGCAAATTCGCAATGCCTGAAAGAGTTGGATTTGGAGCAATATTTAAAGTAGGTACTGAAACATCAGCAACTCCTTCATCAATGGAAACTGCATTCGTGTTTACGCGAAATGGAATAATTTCTCGATCACCAAAACTGGCATATACTCCGGAGGGTTGACCATAATTTGCTGCTTGAGAATTAAAGATGATTGTTGAACCACCAACTTCACGCAATGAATAGAATCCTCTGGTGGAACCTTGGAAAATTGGATACAATCCATCACCAAGTGCTTCATCATATATCACGAAGCGATAACATCCATTTTCCAAATCGAATGTATCACGAATAGTGGCACCATCTTGAAAATTACCTCTTTCCTTAATAATATATCCGTCCGCATCTTGCACTTCATAACGAATGCCATTGGGAATACCCGAAACTGCATCAGTTTTAAGCATCAAAGCCACTTTTCCTGATGTGGTCAATTTCGGATTAGAGAATGAAACTGTTTTGATGTCTCCTATATCAGATTCATCCAAGCGTCCATTTGGTTCAAAAACTTGAACGGTAAATGTATGATCACCATTTGGAAAATCAATGATTGGGAGTTCAATCTCAGATTCTTCCATGAATGCAATATTTCCAGACCAATTAAAATACTTGTCTTCACCACTATCAATGCGATAGCGAATAATCATGGAATTCAGAGTACTGGACCCTTGATTCTTCACGACTATCAGTGGTTTTTGACCAGAACAAATCGGATTCATTCTGCGATACTTATATGCACTATTGGGCATCTTAATTTCTTCCAAGGATACATTGTTCACATAATTAGATTTGGAATACAATAACTGCCCTTCTATGATGTAGCTTGCTCTTTTTGACAAATCTTGATTCTCATATGGTTCCATTGCATAGGAAATCTCAAGACTGTCAGAACCGGTGAAAAATGGTGTTAAGTGATAATCCCAATATTGGACCACGTCACCCGGACACCAACCTGCTCGGTTATAATACCAAGTGCCTGCTTGTGGATAAATTGGATTTTGTCCGCAATCTCCTCTCCAGAGATATTGCTCAAATTTTTCTTCACCATTAATCAAGATCTTATGTGTTTTTTG
>JBIKKD010000305.1:0-3185 GCA_044360565.1 Kapaibacterium sp. (SeqCode) | reverse complement strand
GCGAATTGTTTCATGATCCAATCTTATCGAAAGACAGCACAGTTTCTTGCGCATCCTGTCATTCACAATACAATGCATTTGCACATTCCGATCATGCGCTGAGTCATGGCATTGCAGATCGCATCGGTACACGCAATGCTCCGGCATTGGTTAATTTGGCTTGGTCGGAATCATTCATGTGGGACGGAGCAAGTTTTTCACTTGAAGCACAAGTGTTGACGCCTCTCACAGCTCATCATGAAATGGATAATTCTCTCGATACCATTCTTAACAGATTGAATAAACATCCCAAGTATTCATACTTGGTACAGCAAGCATTTGGCAAATCACCGATTCAGACAAAGCATGTACTCAAAGCAATTGCGGATTATGAATCCACATTGATTTCAAGGAATTCTCGCTATGATTCCATGAGAATGCATTTGGTGGAATTCACCGAGCAAGAGAAGAAAGGATATGTATTATTTAAACAATACTGCAATCGATGTCATGCAGAGCCATTATTCACGAACGGACAATTTGCCAATAATGCATTGCCGATTGACACATCATTGAATGATATGGGAAGATTTCGGATTACTGATGACAGCGCACATATCAGACATTTCAAGATTCCGACTTTAAGAAATCTCCTCTATTCATTTCCCTATATGCATGATGGTCGTTTCAAAAGATTGAGGGATGTATTAAATCATTATGCGAAAGGATTCAATATGCATGATGAAACAAGAAGCATCCAAAATCCCATTCCACTAAGCTCAAATGATATCACAGACTTGATGTCATTCCTTCATGCATTGACCGATCGCACATTTATTTTCAATCCTGTATTTTCTCAAATTCATTATCCTAAAAGGAATCAATGATGAAATACCTTTTACTACTTATTAGTGCATGTACTGCATTTTCTCAAACCAATCCCATAATCACTTCTTGGTTACAGAATACTACTGTCACAGGAAGTTATTACATGAAGAATAATCCCACTGCAATCAGCAACAATATCAAAGCCAATGTGCAATTGGTGAGATATTCAGCAAACAATGTCTATGTCTCAAGCAATGGCATTCCAAGTTACCCCACAGGACCATTTCAAGATGGAAATCCATCGCAAGCACAAAGTCAGAATGGAATTTATCGTTTTCCTTTAAAGGCCGTAAAGAATGAAGGAACTCCCGTGAAAACCACCATGGGCAATATCGGATTATTCATCAATGGTGTTGCTTTATTTGATTCTCGTGATGGTGTTTCATGGAATAATGCTCAGCAGAGAGTCGTTGGTGGACCTATCATGGGTAAAGGTGATGGCATTTGGAATCGAGATGCAATCGTGGCGGAGCGCATAGGGTTTGACTGTTCAAAAGGACATCCCGCCATGGGAAATTATCATCATCATCAGAATCCATCAGCATTCAAATTGGATAAAAAGGTCATATATGATGTATGCTCGCTCTATGATGCTGAGGGCTTATACGCAATCAATCCGGCAGTTCATTCTCCCCTCATCGGTTTCGCTTATGATGGCTTTCCGGTCTATGGAGCTTATGGATTTAAAAATGCCGATGGAACCGGGGGAATAGTAAGAATGCAATCAGGATATCGTTTGCGCTCAATCACCGAACGCACGCTTTATGCAAATGGTACCGATGTGACTGATGGTCCTCCCGTGAATGGCACATATCCTTTGGGATATTTCAATGAGGATTATGAATTTATCTCACATCCCGGTGAAGATGATTTTATGGATATTCATAATGGTCGATTCTGTATCACACCTGAATATCCAAATGGCACTTATGCCTATTTCTGCACAGTTGATGAACAATGGAATTCAGCATTTCCCTATGCGGTAGGTCCCACATTTTATGGATCCATTGTTGCCGCAAAAGTGAATCAAGTAAGTGAGCCTGTTGAGACTTTTACGGGAACCACTTCCGTACAAGAATTGAATTCAAATGCTTTTACCATCTTCTTTGCATCCAATGATCTTCTCATCATTCAAGCCAATGATCTCATCAAAGAAAGAGTCAACATCATGTTATATGATCTTAGAGGAAATGAAGTCGGAAATACAATTCTTGAACAAGGAAGCACCATATCTCACATTGATTGTTCATTACTATATGATGGAGTATATGCACTCACTATTTCCAATGGAAGTAATACTTTTCAGCAAGAATTATTGATCAAAAGAAAGTGAATAACTATGGGGAAAACTTGAAGATTCTTGGATTTCATTTCATCGTATCATTGCATCATATTATTGAACTTATTCGAATTGATTCATGAAAATATTCTGTACTCTTTTCCTATTAACATTCTCCATAGTTTCTTCACAGCTTCATGCCAAGCCGGATACTGTAAAAATCGGGATGTATCTCACTTCGCTTCATGATTTGGATTTATCTGCACATTCATTCAAGTATGACGCATATTATTGGTGCAGATATGATAATCCGATGTTTGATTTCGCAAATGAATTTGAAGTGATGAATTCAAATGATGTGACACTTGAATCGCCCTATCTTCAGAATTTTGGGAAGGACATTCTCTTTTCCACAAAAACAAAAGCTACGGTCCGACAATTATGGAAAACGAAAGACTATCCTTTTGATAAGCAAACACTCGTGATTTCAGTTGAATCATCCAAGCATGATACAACGAAGATGGTATTCATTGAGGATAAGAAGAATTCGGGGTATCAAGATTCGCTTGAAAATTTACTTCCCGAATGGCATATCAAAGAGACAAAATTCACTGTGACTGAATCGAAGTATTCCACGAACTTTGGATCTGAAAATCTTGGAAATACAAGTTATAATTCTTCATTCAATATGGTTATTGAACTTGAACGCAAAGAATCATTTCTTGTTTTGTTCAAGTTGATCACAGGTGTATTGGTTGCATTCGTGATTTCCTGTTGCGTGTTTTTCATCAAGCCATTCAATATCGATCCTCGATTCGGACTCTGCGTTGGAGGACTTTTCGCAACCATCGGTAATAAATATATCATCGAAGGAATGGTGCCATCAACAAATGAAGTTACGATGCTGGATGATATACATAATGTTACACTCGTATACATCTTTCTCATCATCACTATTTCGGTGATATCACTTCATATGTATGAGAAAGGAACCCCTAAGTCCATTCATCTTTCCAAAGTATTGGATAAGTTTTCATTC
>JBIKKD010000209.1:0-3190 GCA_044360565.1 Kapaibacterium sp. (SeqCode) | reverse complement strand
TGTACCTTGAATATCTTTTGGTGCACTTGAAGTGATATTGATCACCCCATTATATGCATTGGAGCCATAAAGAGCCGATCCGGGACCTCTTACGACTTCAATGGATGCGATATCTCCCATATTTGTTTGAAATGAATTCCATTCAACAAGATTGAGAAGCGGGGTGGATGGATCTCGTCCATCAAGTAATACCAATACTCTTCTATTGATCGAATTATTAAAACCACGCATATTCACATTGAAATCATTCATTCCGCTTTGAACAACATCAACTCCTTGAATTGCTTCAATGGTTTTGGCAACTTGTCCATGTGAATTCGCCATGGCCAATTCCTTTGGAAGAACAACCGAAATAGCTGCAGGTGCTTCAGTGATTTTTTGCTGCCTGCGAGAAGCTCCGTATACTGTAACATCTTCCGTTCTTGTTTGCCTTTCTTCTAATTGGATGCTAATTTTTTGCATGTTTGGAGCAACTTCAATTGCCATCTTATTGTTGGCATAGCCAATCAAAGACAATTGCATTTCATAAGAGCCTTTGGTCAAAGAAATGGTACCTTCTCCATTCTCATCAGTTGTGGCACCCTTCTTATCAATGCGAAAAGTCACATTTTTCAGGGGCTTATTATCTTTGTCCACAACTTTTATGGACACAGGAATAGTGTTTTGAGCATATATATTCTCAATGAATATCATGCAAAGCATTAAGCATACTATAGTATACATTCGCTTCATGTGGACTAACTCCGATTAATTGATTGATTGATGAATCCTTGTTTTAATTTCTTTTCAACTTTTTTTGCAACTATGGTTCGCAAAGTATCGGTCATAAGACCCGATCCAATAACAGATTGTCTAAATTTATATGCATCTCTCAGAGAATATTGCTGACCATCCAATACCCATTGAAGAAATATTCCATCAGATATTCCCAATTCCAAAACAGCAAATGAACCTGAATCAACTTTCTTAAAAAGATGCAGTTTTTGCATTTGATTTGTAACTTCCATGCCCAATTCAGCAAGTCTTTTTTTCATCTCTCGAATTCGAACTAAAAATATATCTGATGAACTTCGAAGAGCATGTGCCCAAAACTCCAACAGTAATGGAGCATATTTTGCATGTTTTTCATAAAATTCGACTGTAGTGTCAATCAATGCATCAGCTTTTGATACCGGATCAAAATGATCATCAACAGCTTTGTGCATGGCTTGTTCATATTCATCCATCCACATGTCATAAACAGCTAGAAACAAGTCTTCCTTGTTTGGAAAATACTCGTAAATAGTTCCTTTTGCGATACTTAGATCATCTGCAACATCTTGCATCGTTGTGGCGTGATAACCTTTGGAAGCAAATATTCCGATTGCAGTTTCAAGAATGAGCAATCGTTTTGCAATCCTATTTTCGGGCGCGGATTTCGTTCTAGGCATTGTGCATCACTCAATTAATTGACTAACTGGTCAAAAATAACACATTATTGACAATCATATATGCATTTATGTCTAAAAGGTCCATGTTCATTATTTTTGTGAATGTTGTTTGTTACATTCAAAAGCTGAATTACCGTGTTTCCAGATACAAAAGAAGAGCAGTTGATAGAAACTCTCGATTCCATTACAGGTACCATGCATGCAAAAGTCATTTTATTCAATGATGAGCATCATACTTTTGATGAAGTCATTATACAGATACTGAAAGCAGTGCATTGTTCTATGGATAGAGCGGAGCATTTGACCTGGGAGGTTCACAATTCAGGCAAAGCAACTGTTTATGAAGGACCGCTGCATGAATGCCTGAATGTCAGTGCGGTATTAGAGGAAATATCCTTAAAAACTGAAGTACAATTCTAATTTGGATGGATATGGGTAAGTTTTTTCTATTGATCATTGCCATAATCCTTGGAATTGTTTTTGCAATTGTTGCTTTGCTAGGCCTTTTTCGTCGTTTTCTATTAGGTTTTATTCCGAAATCGAAACAATCAATCAAAAAAGATGAATCTGTCATTTATGATGATGGAAAAACAATAGTCCATTCCTTGAGATCCAATGATCGAAACAAAAAATGATAGTCTTGGCCGCATTGCTGCGATAGATGTTGGGACGAATTCTTTTCATGCCGTCATTGCATCAGTGACGGAGAAAGGGTCTCTCCGCATATTGTCTCGCGAAAAGGAAATGGTTCGTTTGGGGGATGCCACATCGGACTTTAAACAAATTTCAGATTTAGCCATGGAAAGAGGCTTGAAAGCCATGAAAAGGTTTTCAATCATGGCTCGAAAATCCAATGCACAGATAAGGGCTATTGGAACAAGTGCACTACGAGAAGCTGAAAACAAGGATTTCTTCATTTCATTGATTGAGAGAGAGACAGGGATTCACATTGATGTTATTTCAGGTATAGAAGAAGCCCGGCTCATTTATGTGGGTGCAATGCATGCATTGCCAATCATCACACAAAAGGCTTTGGTAATAGACATCGGTGGTGGAAGCACCGAATCGGTGATCGGACAATTTGGAAAGATGCATCATATTCACAGTGCAAAATTGGGTTCACTTCGTTTGTCGAAACGATTCTTTCCGGATGGATTGATTACAGCAGAAAGAGTAAAAGCTTGCCGAACATTCATTAATGGTGAATTGTCCTCATGTATATCATCAATCAAAAATGTTGGATTTGATTCAGTGATTGGTTGCTCAGGCACGATTCATGCAATTGTACAGATGATCTATGCCGATAAGCAAAGAAAAATTCCGGAAACATTGAATGGAATTACCATTCAGACTGAAGATATATATGCGCAGATTGACAAACTCACTGCAGCACATACAACTGAAGAACGATTATTGATACCGGGCTTGGAGTCCAAAAGAGCCGATATCATTGTGGCGGGAGCATTGATTCTGGAGCATTATCTTCGAACTATCTCTGCTTCAAAATTACTCATATCAGCATTTGCCTTGCGAGAGGGCATTGTATTTGATACTGTTGAAAAATTGCGAGACATCAATGAATATCATCATCTCACAAAATTGCGGTATGATACGGTTTACTCCCTTTGTGAACAATATAAAGTCAATGTAGAGCATGCTGAACATGTGAAGAAGCTTGCTTTGCAAATGTTTGATGATACCTTACACAGACATCAATTGGGTGATGAAGAAAGAGAATTATTGGAAGCCGCTTCCCTTTT
>JBIKKD010000208.1:0-3209 GCA_044360565.1 Kapaibacterium sp. (SeqCode) | reverse complement strand
ATGATCATGAATTGAAATATCAATATCAACATGAATTGTTTCATGAGTTTTCACTTAAGGGTTTTACATGAAAAGCAAAGACAGCGAAATACAAAATAAAGTTCCGAAAATCTCATCGGAATTACAATTTGACCAACTCACATGGTCATGTCCGGAACACATTTTCAACTTCAAATCCACGAAAGAACTCACTCCCTTGAAAGGTATTGTTGGACAAGATCGCGCCATTGAGGCAATTACACTTGGAGCTGAATTACAATCCTATGGATACAATGTGTTTGTGTCAGGGGTAAGTGGCACAGGAAGACTGACCACTGTAAAACATATTCTTGACCAAGTCAGTGTTACAAGACCCATTCTCTTTGACTATTGTTTTGTCCATAACTTCCTTTTTCCGGATAATCCCACACTTTTGAAATTTCCCAAAGGTCAGGGAAAATCATTCGCAAAAGCAATTGATGATGTGATGATATTTCTCAAAAGAAGAATTCCGCAACTTTTTGAGGAAGATTCATTTCAAAAACCACGCAATGAATTGATCGCAGGATATCGATCAACAGAACAAACGCTCATCATCGATTTTAATGAACAGATCAAACCACTAGGTTTCATGCTTGGTCAGGTTGAGAATGAACTTGGACTCATGGAATTTGATGTATTGGTCGAAGTGAATAAGAAAGGGTATAAAGTTTCAGATCTTGATTCACTTGTCAAATCAAAAAAGCTTACAAAGAAGAAAGCTGAAGAGCTTTTGGCCAAATATCATGTTCATCGTACCGAATTGGAAAATTTAAGTCGTGCCAGCATGAAAATCATGCAAGAATTCAGGGAAAAAATCAATGAATATGACAAATCACATGTAGCCGGCATTATCAAAGGTGCTTTGGAATATATCCGTGAAAATTTTACAAATGATCTTGTCAATACTTATATAAATACATTCGAACAAGATTTGCTTGACAATTTGGCAATCTTTTTACCTGGAACAGGAAATGAGGAAGATGACACTGAGAAGCCTTCGGCTGAAGACATAAAGGCCAAATTCGGTCAATACACAGTTAATGTGATCCTTGACAATTCAATGTCTGAAACCGCGCCCGTCATTGTAGAAACAACACCCTCATTTACGAATCTATTTGGATCCATAGAAAAGGTATTTGACAATCGTGGTTTTTGGAAAACTGATTTCACGCAAATCAAATCAGGCTCACTGCTTAAAGCCGATCAAGGATATTTGATTGTTAATGCAATGGATATCCTCACGGAAGATGGAGTATGGCCTGCACTAAAGAGACTCCTTTTGTATGGGAAACTTGAGATTCAATCTGCAGATAGCTATTTTCAGATTTCACAAACTCTTCTAAAACCTGAAGCGATTGATCTAAATGTGAAAGTCATCATGATTGGTGATGCCGATATCTATCATAGTTTTTACTTTGGAGAGGAAGATTTCAAGAAAATCTTCAAGGTAAACGCAGAGTTCGACTATGAAGCACCACGCACAGGTGAAATGCTTCATAATTATGCACATTTCATTCACCAACTCGTCGAACAGGAGCATTTGATTCACTTCACTCCATCGGGTGTTTCTGCCATCATTGAATGGGGTGTTCGACATACCAGTACTCGCCAGAAGATAACCATGCAATTCAGCGATGTAGCAGATTTGATTCGTGAATCGAGTTATTATGCAAGAAAAGACGGATCGGCTTTGGTTGAGAGATTGCAAGTTGAGAAGGCCATAAAAGCACGAAGAAGACGCAATGACATTCTTGATGAAAAGATCAAAGAACAGATCATTAAGGGCACACTCATGATTGAGTGCAAAGGTGAACGCATAGGCCAAATCAATGGACTTACAGTTTATGATACAGGTTTGGTTTCTTTCGGAAAACCCGCTCGCATAACGGCAAGTGTTGGAATTGGTACCTCGGGAATCATCAATATTGAAAGAGAATCTGACATGAGTGGAAATATCCACGATAAGGGCGTGATGATTCTTTCAGGATTTTTACGCGAACGCTTTGCACAAACATCACCAATCACGATGTCTGCCTCGATTGCATTTGAACAAAGTTATGATGGCATCGATGGTGACAGTGCGACTGCCGCTGAAGTGATTTCACTCATTAGTGCATTGACAAAGATTCCAATCAAGCAAACGATTGCAATAACCGGCTCGATGAATCAAAAAGGTGATATTCAGGCAGTTGGAGGGGTGAATGAAAAAGTGATGGGATTTTTTGAACTATGTCAAGAGCAAGGCTTGACAGGTAAACAAGGCGTAATCATTCCTGCGCAGAATATTCATGATCTAATGCTAGATCCGGAAATCATCAAAGCAGTTGAAAAAAAGACATTTCATATTTATGCAATATCACATATTGAAGAAGCGGTTGAGCTAATGATGGATACAATAGCCGGCGCAAGGAATGCTGAAGGCAACTATGAAAGCGGTGTATTCGGTAAAGCTCATTCAATCCTTCAAGATTTTATAAAACATACTTCGCAATTACAGAAAACACTCTAAAAATAAAGCCCGCTAATAGCGGGCTTATTTCATTTCATCTGTTTATATCGGGTTCGATATTTCTTTGCAAGATCGGTATGTCGATTGTCAAGATCCACTTTCTTTCCTTGGACAAAAGCATGTTCCAATTTATTTGTCATTGCATCAAGTGCATTGCCGGTTGAGACGAACAGAGTTGCATCTTTTCCAACTTCCAATGAACCAACTCTGTCTGAGATTCCCAACATAGATGCGGGATTGATTGTCAAACCTCGAAGTGCTGCTTCTTCACTCAATCCGAATGCAACTGCAGTTCCGGCATTAAACGGTAGATTTCGCTGTTGCCAAAATGATGATTCTGAGAATGCCCAATTGATACCTGCACTTTCCAAAATGGAAGGCAATGCGAAGGGTTCATCATATGCTGCTTCATCATTGCGTGGCAAAGAGTGAGTGCGTGGAATAATGACCGGCACTCTTGCTAATTGCAATTCTTCCAAACACAAATGCGCTTCTGATGCACCAGCTATCACGGCATTGAGTTTATATTCTGAAATGATTTCAAGAGCGGCAAGAATTTGTTCTTTCTTGCTTGCTGAAAACATCACTTTCATTTGCTTTTCAAAGACTGGACGCATTGCTTCCATGCGAATGTCTTGAGCATTCTCTGCCAATCCATTTCTTGCAGCAAGTGAATACA
>JBIKKD010000207.1:0-3214 GCA_044360565.1 Kapaibacterium sp. (SeqCode) | reverse complement strand
CATATAATATGCGGGGCCGGACCGCTTACTTGCGAGCTTGTACAATCCTTTGAGGAGCGCTTTTCTATCAAAGTTCTTCATGGATATGGTTTGAGTGAAACCACATGCTATTCTTGTTTCCTTCCACTCGAACTTTCGGATACTCTTCATAAAACAATGCTTGTTTCATATGGCTTTCCCAGCATAGGAACACCAATTCCATCGAATGAAATGTCTATTCATGATATGTCAGGCAATTCACTCCCTGAATTATCAAGAGGTGAAATTGTCATTCGTGGATCAAATGTAATGAAAGAATATTTGCACAATGAAAAAGCAAATGAAGAAACTTTCAAATATGGTTGGTTCAGATCCGGAGATGAAGGTTTTTGGATGAAAGGTCCTAACGATCAACCATACTTCTTTATCACGGGAAGACTTAAAGAATTGATTATCAGAGGTGGGGTGAATCTTGCGCCATTGGAAATCGACGAAGTTTTAAGTAGAGCGCCGGGAGTTAGAGCCGGCATCTGTGTTGGATTTGAACATGATGTGTATGGTGAAGAAGTTGGTGCACTTGTCATTCCGGAACACGAGAATGTGAACCCTGAAGATATTTTATCATTTTGTCGTGAACATCTTCCTTTATCAAAGTCACCCAAATGCATAATATTCAGGGAAGAATTACCAATCACTTCCACCGGCAAATATCAAAGAAACAAGGTAAGGCATTTGTTTTCTGAGTATAAATCAATGTAGTTTACTTTCTGAATTGCTTTCTGATACTGTCTTGATTCTTCCCTTGTTCTTTTCTTGCTGAATCAATTGTATGTTGAAAGTATTCGAGCCTTCTTTCTCTATTCTCCATTTTTTTCTTCAATCTTTCACATGATTGCAAGAATAATACGGCGAATAAGGTAACTACGATGAGATTAAATCTTTTGTACTTCATTGCTTGAGCAATATTGTTGATACCACGAAAACAGGGACTCTTTTTTTACTTCCTTCCATAATTGGCTTGTCTTCTCCTGCTTGTTCTGCATACATTACCGATGTTTCACCATCAATGATTTCTTCTGTGAGTTTTCCTTCCACCTTCATTATTGTATGAAGATTTAAGGTATCCATGAATAATGCAGGACTTTCGAATATACATCGTAATGATGTTTGATCCTGTTTGATCACAAACCAACATCCCTCTGTCTTGCATACATTATATATCTTGCCTGAAACTTGAACAGTAGAGTTCAAAAGTTTTTTGCCTAGTAATTCCTTTACCGTTAATGGCTCACCCATATATACCGGTTCTTTTCCGAGATAAGTCTTTTCTTCTGAACATGAATATATTCCAAATGCCAAGATGATAAGCATGATGAATTTCATCGCACAACTCCTTTGTACAAGAATGCTATTCCAAATGTCAATTCTTGATATGATGCTTCACTATACATTCCTGTATTCCTCATGAGAGTAAGAAACTCTTCACGACAAGGAAACTGAGCGGCAGTTCTTGGCAGATATTGATATGCTTCTTTATTACCGGTTAGCAAGCCACCTATAAATGGAATGATATGTCGGGAATACCAATCATATATTACACCCATGAATCCTTTTGGTTGACCAAATTCCAGAATCATCACCTTCCCTCCCGGTTTTACAACTCTTGCCATTTCTTTTAATGCAATTGAAGGGTCATCAACATTTCTAATACCAAAAGAGATACTCGATATATCAAATGTATGATCAGGATATGGAAGATTCATTGCATCTGCAACTTCAAATTGCACATGTAATTGTTTTGCCTCAGATTTAGCGGGTGCTGTTTCCATCATTTCAGGACAAAAGTCCGTACCAATCACCTGGCCTCCAGGACCAACAGTTTTCTTAAACTCAAGAGCAAGATCGCCTGTTCCAGTTGCACAGTCCAAAACCGACATTCCTGTCCTAGCACCCGAGACTTGCACTGTCTTTTTGCGCCAAAAATGATGAATGCCTAGTGATAATACTGAGTTAGTTCGATCATAAGCCGGGGCTATTGATGCGAACATTTGTTGAACTTGTTTGCTCATGATAGATTAATCGAAAAATGACCAATTGAGTGATAATCTGATGATATTGTCTTGTATTGGATAACCGGAGACATCCATCAACTTTGCCGAAAAAAGATTCATTACCGATGCTCTAATACGAGCATTTCCAAGTATTGCTGATACATGCACATCCAATCCATTCCATGAAACATCATCAATTGATTGCATCGAATCATGTGCAAAAGTACTGATATATGGAATAAATCTCATTGTTGTGGATTGCTCAATCATTCTTGCAGTACAACCAAATGTAACAGTACTGGCACCAAAGATTAATGAATACTCTGTTTGAATGCGCGCTTGCATTCTTGGAACAGGTCTATATGATGTACTATTCTGAGTATAATTCAAACTCGCATCAATGACAAATGGTCCACTCACCCAGCGATTGCGAACATGTACACCGAATGAAGACAAGCTTGGTTCAGACATCGATTGCAAAGCTGAAAATCGTGGTAATGCTTGCGATGTATCATATACAATTGACTGTAGATGTGGATTCTGAATCATGCGGTAAAATGGTTGAATGCTCAGTGAATATGAATCCAAAGCATAATCAAGAGATGCAAACATCAATTGATGCTGTTCCAATGTACCAAGCATAAACAATGTCCTTTGCATGATTGAAGGTGCAATTGAAGTCTGAGAAATATCAAATTTCATTGAAATAGATGGAGCTAATTGAGTGGTAAATGAAATTCCTGGATTTATATAATTACCACCGGTGGAATTAACCATTCGGATACCAAATCTCAATATATTATCAGGTGTTAAATCATACTTTCCATATGAATATGCATGTAGCATATAGTCATTGTCTTTAAATCGATTGAATAATGTGTGATTCCCATAATTCAATCCAATTTCATTCATGAATGATAATCCCGGTAACACATCAGGGATTTCATGCCTGATATGCATACCAAATCGATTTGATGGTGAGAATTCCAATCGAGAACTATCACTAAAGATATATGGATTTAGACCCCGGGTCTCAAGAAGCTCATCTTGGTAATATGCATTGATTAATAACACATCATTTCTTTTTATCCAAGCATGAGCAGTCATATTGAATTGTAAATGATGTGAATATCTTCGCTGAAAATAATTATCATACATAATATTTACATTAATTGGATTCTGAT
>JBIKKD010000292.1:0-3256 GCA_044360565.1 Kapaibacterium sp. (SeqCode) | reverse complement strand
CATTCAGAAGAGAAGTGGCAAGAGTTGCTCTCGAACGCTTGATGTCAGATGGTAGAATTCATCCGGCTCGTATTGAAGAAGTGGTTGACAAAGCACGCAAAGAACTGGAAGAAGAAATTATTCGCGTTGGTGAATCCGCGCTTATGGAACTCAATATTCCGAATATGCATCCTGAATTGATCAGACATATCGGTAAGATGAAATATCGCTCGAGCTATGGACAAAATCTTCTGCATCACTCAATAGAAGTTGGTTATCTCTGCGGTATAATGGCTGTGGAATTGGGTCTTGATGTACATAAAGCAAAAAGAGCAGGTCTTCTTCATGATGTGGGTAAATGCGTTGATCGTAATATTGAAGGACCACATGCTTTACTTGGTTTCGACTTGGCAAAGAAATACAAAGAAGATCCGATTGTTTGTAATGCCATCGGTGCACACCATGAAGACATTGAAATGGAAAGTGCGATTGCCGTCATAGTTCAAGCTGCTGATAGTATTAGTGGTGCTCGTCCTGGTGCACGCCGTGAATCAGTTGAAAATTATGTGAAGCGTTTGGAAAAACTTGAAGAATTGGCAACCGCATTCGATGGCGTGACAAAAACCTATGCAATTCAAGCAGGTCGTGAAGTTCGCGTGATCGTCGAACCCGAAAGAGTGGATGATTTGAGAGCAGATCAAATCGCGCATGATCTTGCGGCACAAATTGAGAATGACATGGAATATCCCGGTCAAATCAAAGTTGTGGTCATCAGAGAAAGACGCAGTATGTCCATCGCAAAATAATATTCACCATATTCACAAAACAACATGGCACATTCATATATCATCTCAGCACAAAGAACCCCGATTGGTGCTTTTCTTGGTTCGCTTTCAGGATTCAGCGCTCCACAATTGGGCGCAATCGCAATTAAATCAGCTTTGGAAAAAGCCGGCATCGCTCCAGATCAAGTGAGCGAAGTCATTATGGGTAATGTGCTCACCGCGGGTGTTGGTCAAGCTCCAGCAAGACAAGCCGCTTTAGGCGCGGGTTTGCCCGATAGCGTTCCATGCCTCACCATCAACAAAGTATGCGGTAGTGGCTTGAAATCAGTCATGCTGGCCGATCAAGCAATTCGTTGCGGTGATGCTGAAATCGTGGTTGCGGGTGGACAGGAATCCATGACAAATGCTCCTTATCTTCTTCCAAAAGGAAGAACAGGTTATCGTTATGGGAATGGCCAAGTCATCGATTCTATGGCATTCGACGGCCTGACAGATGCATATGCACTTGCACCGATGGGTAATTTTGCCGAACAATGTGCAACCGAATGTTCGATTGACAGATCCATGCAGGATGAATATGCAATCATGAGTTATACCAGAGCAATCGAAGCGCAAAAGTCCGGCGCATTTGCCGATGAGATTACTCCTGTCATAATTGAAGACAAAAAAGGAAATATCACAATCGCCGAGGATGAAGAACCAGGCAAAGTGAAATTTGATAAAATTCCATCACTGAAGCCTGTATTCACAAAAGATGGTACCGTCACTGCGGCAAATGCAAGTTCCATTGATGATGGAGCAGCTGCAATCATCGTGGCATCCGAAGAAGCGGTACAAAAACATCAATTGAAACCCATCGCAAAAATCATTGCACAAGCATCATTTGCACAAAAACCACAAGATTTCAATACGGCTCCCATCAGTGCGATTCAAAGTGTTTTGAATAAAGCAGGAATGAGCATCGATGATATTGATTTATTTGAAGTGAATGAAGCATTTGCTGTCACAGCATTAGCCGCAAAAGGTACACTCGGCATTCCTGTAGAAAAGATGAATGTGCATGGTGGTGCAATCGCTCTCGGACATCCCATTGGTGCATCCGGAGCAAGAGTACTCACAACATTGCTACATGCTTTGAAAAGACATGGTAAGAAATATGGTTTAGCAACATTATGCATCGGTGGCGGTGAAGCCAGCGCAGTTATAGTGGAAGCAATCTGACAAATAACCGGGGCAATGCGATGAGTATTGCCCCGAATTGTTTTTGGCCAACTAAATGAAACAAGAACTCCAAAATCGATTCCGAAAATTTGATGCTGTCATCGGCAATGATGAAAGTATTGTCAAACGATTGCTTCTTGAATCGGAACTGATTCGTGCTTTCAAAGATATACCCTTCCCAATTCTTCGTGATGAGCGCATTACTTATTTGCAATCATTACCTCAGTCCTCAGAAATCATCGAGTACCTACAGCAATATAAACCAAGTGTCGGCATCTATGCTGGATCATTCAGTCCATTCCATCTTGGACATTTAAATATCGTTCAAAAAGCATCCGCGATATTCGACAGAGTGATCATCGCCAGAGGAAGTAATCCTGAAAAAGATATAGATCTTACAGAATGGAATGCTGAAATATTGAGAACATATGAAGTTGCTGAATTCTCTGGACTGCTTACTAATTTCATTGATATTCATGCCCAATATGCAAATGTGACTTTAGTGAAGGGATTGAGAAATGGAGATGATTTGGATTATGAAGTGAATCAACTTCGATTCATGGAAACGATGTATCCACAATTGAAAGTCGTATTCATACAATGCGACAAAGAATATGAACATATTAGTTCAACCGCACTTCGTAATCTTGAGCGTATCGAAAAAGGATTAAGTAAGCCTTTTCTCCCCTGAATCAAGCAAACTGAGATTCCAAAAAAGTAATCATGCCTTTGTCAGAATCCATTGACATGCGAATGCCAAATGGTAATGTCAATTTTCTATTGATATGCCCATAAGGAAATTTTCCCAAAGTTGGTTTTCCTGAACGATGTGCATAGTCCAAGAAAATTTCTTCATAAGATCTTTGAGGTACGGATGCAACCGGATTAGATGGCGGAGTGAAATCTCCAATCAAAATGCCATTGGTGGCTTTTAGATGACCTGATAATTCCAATTGAGAAAGATATCTATCAATACGATATTGCTCCTCTCCAATATCTTCAATCATCAAAAGTGTGTCATGCATATCAGGGAGAAAATCTGATCCACAAAGAGTCGCCAAAAGACAAAGATTCCCGCAAATCAATCTTCCTTCCGCTTGCCCCGCGTGAAAGACACTCTGCTTGTCAGCAATTACATTTTGTACAGACAAATCTTGTGTCAATACAGAGAAAAATGATTGCTCGGTGAATGGATCAACTTCATCTGCGAAATCAACTGATGGCATCGCACCGGAAAAAGTGATGAGTCCTGACTTTGCGAATATGGCTGA
>JBIKKD010000206.1:0-3256 GCA_044360565.1 Kapaibacterium sp. (SeqCode) | reverse complement strand
ACATTTTGTGATGTGGAATCCCAACTTCGATGAATTCATTACCGAGAATTTCATAACCAATTGACTCATACCATTGAACAACGGTTTTTCTTGCATGAATATGAATGGTTCGAAAACCCTTTCCCATGGCTACATCTTCGGCAAATCCCATGAGTTTTGTTCCAATCCCTGCACCTTGCAATTTGGAAGAAACTGCCACTTGTCTGATCTTGGCTACTTGATTGTCTATTCGACTGATGATACAATAAGCGATCAATACACCATCATGAAAACCACCAATGTGAATATCAAGATCTTCGCCTATAATATCTTTATCAGTCATTGTGATATTAAGTGGCGTTCTTAATATGTCTTGTCGCAATTTCAAGGCCTGTTTATAAGCAGGTGATTGGTTATCGAATATCGAGAAGGATATATCCAATAATACTTTCATCTTTTTGGGAAGGGAAGATTTAACCATTTCATAAGATCTGTCTATCAATTTTAAAATGTCCGAATCATGCATGTCGGCATGTGTATACTGTAGGGTTATCCAATGCTTTTTACTCATGTGATAGCCCGGTTTTACACAGGAATAATTTGTCAAGAGTTCGGGGATATATTCAGAATCATGTTTTAGATTGATGGACTCCATTCCTTCTGTATCAAGCAGTGCAAACATTTTTCCTCCTATCTTCATGACTAAAGTCACTTCATCGAATGGATATGTTTCTTCGGCATGCGGTTTCAATGTGCAATACTTGGCGATTTCATCGAAAGTCATGGACTTTTCCTGATTTTGATTTGTGAATTCAAGGCAAAACAATGAATTTGGAATGACTTTCCAATCATTCCCTCGGAAAACGCATGAAAGCAATTGCATGGTTGATTCTATTATTTGCGCCTATTATTCTTTGGTCAAAGAGTGAAACACATATAGTATCGGGTCCGATGGTCACTCATGCGGATACTCGACAAGTGAATATCTGGATTCAAATGTCCGGAAAGGGAAATGTACAAATCTCATATGCGCCATTGAATGATGCATCTAAAGAGAGAATAAGCAAGATATATGTCGCAGATTCTGTTACTGATTACAGATTACTCATGCAGATCGATTCTGTTGAATATGGCAAAAGATATGCCTATTCAATTGTCATCAATGGAAAGAAAACGCAAATCAATCATCCACTTGAATTTCAAATTCCTGCTTTATGGCAATGGCGATCCGATCCTCCAAATTTCAAAGTTGCTCTGGGAAGTTGTTTCTATGTGAATGAAGAACAATATGACAGGCCGGGTAAGCCATATGGGGGAGATTATCCAATCGTAACAAATATTTTGCAGAAAAAACCTGATTTAATGCTTTGGCTTGGGGATAATGTGTATTTGCGCGAAGCGGATTGGGGCTCTAAAAATGGTATCATCAAGCGATATGAACATACGCGTTCATTGCCTGAATTGCAATCTCTACTAGGATCTGTACATCATTATGCAATTTGGGATGATCATGATTATGGACCGAATGATTCCGATCGAGGATATGTCTTAAAACATGAATCAAGAAATGTGTTCATGCAATTTTGGGGTAATCCAAGTTATGGGAGTGGAAAGCAAGAAGGAGTCTATACAACATTTCAGTGGGGAGATGTTCAATTCTTTTTACTTGATAATCGCTTTTTTCGCTCGCCAAATCGAAGAATCACGGGTGATCGAACAATATTGGGTGAAGAACAAAAACAATGGTTGATTGACAATTTGGCTTCGAGCAATGCAACATTCAAAGTGATTGCAATGGGAGGACAGTTTTTGAATCCCCTTGAGCGCTTCGAGAACTATGCGAACTATAAAGCTGAACAACAAGAGATCATCGACTTATTGGGTAAAGAAAGCATCACAGGTGTGTTCTTTTTATCAGGTGATAGACATTATAGTGAAATGTCGGAGCTCCAACCTATAGCATCGGGTCCTAGATACCCACTCCTTGATTTTACTGTTTCGCCATTAACTTCCGGGGCATTTTCATCAAGAACGGAGCAAGACATTAATCCATTGAGTTTGCCTGGTTCAGCCATCTTTGAAAGAAATTATGGAATGCTCGAATTCAGTGGAACTAGTAATGATCGATCGGTTACATTTATTCTCTATAACAAATCCGGGAAAGAATTATGGAGATTAACCAAAAAGAGCGAAGAATTGGGAGTGAAAAAAAAGAAGTGATTAATGCAAAGTGCAAGTGACTTTATTGTCAAGCACTTTTGAAATTATTCCTAAAAATGTGAAAAAACGCCATGAAAATGTGTGACTTTTTTCATTGTTTTGTGTCATTGAATCCGAAACATCACCATATTTTCCGGTTTATGACAATGCATTGCAGCACCTTTCTCACTTTTCTTATATCAATTGGAATCCTCTTCTCTTTTCAAGAGCAAACTATTTCAAAGCCCCTCAAGAAAATCATCATTGATACATCGAATAATGTATCATTGGATGATCAATATTATTATCTCTCTGTACCTGCCGCTTATAACAAGAAACAAGTACAAATGCTGAAAGAGTTTATTCAGCAAAGATTCAAACCACGAATGCAATCTGATATTCAATCATTTGGGGATATACTCTCATGGGTAAATTCACGATGGGACCATGATGGTGCCATGAGTCCCGCAAATATGTCCAGCATGGAGATATTGGAAGCTGCAGAGAATGGTAGAAATTTCAGTTGTAATGAATATGCAAATGTCTTCACCGATATAATGCACAGTCTTGGAAATGTATGCAGAACGATAGGTGTGGCTAATGAAGATATTGCTTATGGTGGAATGGGTGTAAGCCATTCTCTTTGCGAGGCATGGTCCAATGATTTGAATAAATGGATATTGATTGACCCGCAATTCGGCCTATTGATCAAGCATGGAAAAGACTATGTGAATTATGCAGAATTACAAGATCTGCTTTCCAAGAAAAAGGAAAAAGAGATACAGTTTGATCATCATGATGCCAGAAAAAAAACAATCAAGGAGAAAGATCAATTACGCTTGGATTATCTTGATTTTATAAAGCAATACAATGCTGTAATCATGTTCAATGCTCGATTGAGTGGACGCGATGTCTTGCATGTTTGGTCAATGGGTAAACAGTCGCAATTTCTTACAAATCAAGGTGGAAATACAAGGCCGCTCATTTTTTTGAATGATTATGAAAAAGCATATTTCTCACTCAATAGAACTCATATGTTATTTGAGTTCAATATTCCATCCGGTGATGCCGGTTCCGT
>JBIKKD010000205.1:0-3258 GCA_044360565.1 Kapaibacterium sp. (SeqCode) | reverse complement strand
TTTATCAATGATGCTGATGCAATATTCACCATCACGATTAATGGTGAATGAACCACTTGCCTTCATTGCATTTACATTCATAGCTATCTTGGTCGTATCATATGACTTTATATCAGAAGCTTTCTCTTCTCCTGATATCTTGGGATTCAGAAATAGGATGAATGCTTTTGATAATTCTTTGTTTGCATCCACTTCTAGCTTCACTGATGTTCCTTGCAATGCAAGAATATCAGCTGATTGCTCATCAATTGTTCTGCCCGATTGCTTGCTATATCCCGGAGGCGATACGGTTCCGCTCAATGAACGAATCTCGGGTCGATCAATAACTTGAATATTTCCCTTTGGTGACAATACCTGCTCTGCGAGCCATTCTGCATGTGCATAGAATGAAAGTGATGCTTTTGCGGATGGAATCTCATATCGGTATATATGCGCAGTGTCTGTTATGATTGCAATGGTGTCATAAGTATCCTGCATGTCTTCTTTGATATGCAAGATGATCCTAGGGGGAAGAGTCCCTTTGACACTGATAAGAATTTCTTCCTTGCTACCACGCAGCACTGTTTTATTAAGGGGAGAAATATCCAAACTATATGGCGCAGGCGGTATGAATGATTGCTGATATTGAATCAATCTATTCAAAGATTCCCTGAGAGGACTGATCCCTATAAACATGATGAGCGAAATGCCGAGGGCTGACATAAACAGTATTAGAGCGCGCTTACGTTCTTGTTCATCAATGACTTCATAAAAATCCTTTTCTCTACTTTTCTTCTCAACTTCATCAAATGCAGCATTGATGAAAGGCATTGCAGAGAGTGGATATTGTTCTTTTTTCGACATCATTTGCAATGCATTATGCAAAGTGTCTCGAATATCTTCAAAAATAGTACCAACCCGATCTGCAATTGCGAAGTGTGTTTCTTCTTTTGAAGATCTCAACAATTGTCTGATTGGAAAGATGCTCAATATGCCAAGAGATCCAATTGACATGAATAACCAAGCATAAAACAAGATTGTTCTGAATGCTATGTTTCCATTTGCAAAGACTTCTATCCCTGAAAAAATGAGCGCAGTCATGATAGATATCAACAAAGCATGAAAAAGAGCAGTATTCAATTTGATGAATTGCTCTTTTTTATGAACCGATCGAAGTCTGTCAATGACTTGTTCGGAGGAATTGCTATGTGTGATATCCTGCATATTATCTGCTCAATGCATAGACAATGATATTTGTTCCGATCTTTAAAGATGCTTCTCTTTTTTCGGGTGGATCATGATGAACATCAGGATCGGCCCAACCATCGCTTGGATTGGTCTCATATGTATAATACACACATAATTTACCTTCATGAAATAGTCCCAAACCTTGAGGTGATTTAGCATCATGTTCATGGATTTTGGGAAGCCCATTTTGAAATGTATAATGAGCAGAATACAAAGGATGATCGAATGGTAACTCGATGAATTTCTGATTTGGAAAAACCTTGCTCATCTCTTTTCTAATCGAAGCATCCATTCCATAATCATCATCTATGTATAGGAATCCACCATTCTCCAAATATGCTCTTAGCCTTCTTGCTTCAGTATCTGTGAGATTCATGGTTCCATGTCCTGTCAGAAACAATAATGGATAGAGAAAGATATTGTCTGTCGCCAAATCCACGAATTCATATGTTGGTTCAGTCTGTATGGTTGTGTGTTCATTTACATATTTCAATAAATTCACTTCTGAAGATTGATCATTATACCAATCTCCGCCACCTGAATATTTCACCCTGGCAAGTTTGATTTTACTCGTGGTCTGCATTTGAGCTTCAAGTGTGAAGCACAAGAGGAACATGAAGAAGAAATATGTGATTGTTTTTTTCATCAATCTTGAAATTGCATCATGAGTGATTGAACATGGTTTTGTACTGCATTCTCTTCTAAACATTCAATGATATATCGCATAATCGGCTCGGTATTTGACATTCGAACATGCATCCATCCATCTGAGAATTGCATCCATATGCCATCATCTTTGCGAATCTCAATGATAGCACCTGCAAAATGTCGTTCTATTCTCTGAAATATTTCATCCGCCGAGCCGGACCAAGGCATTTTTCCTTTGATCATATATGTTTTTGGAAGCATATCAGCCAATGTGCTGAGAGTTTTCCCTGTTTTCTTCATCAATGCAATGATCAGTGATATGCCAACAAGGGAATCGCGTCCATAATGACATGCCGGAAGAATGACTCCACCGCTTCCTTCCCCACCGATGATGCAATCATGTTTTTTCATCGCTTGCACCACATTGATTTCACCAACAGGAGTTCTATACACCTTCCAACCATTATTCTTAGCCAAAATCTCGCTCATGCTTGAAGTAGACATATTGATGGCTATTGAATATGAATCTTGATTCAAGTCAGCGCATTCAAGTATCGCCATAGTACATAAGGCAATTGTTTTTTCCTCACCAATAGCAGTTCCATGTTCATCGATCAATACCAAACGATCAGCATCGGGATCCACAGCAATTCCGAGTTGAGCTGAATATTGACTTACTGCTGACATCAGTTCCGTCAAATGCTCGGTCAATGGCTCAGGAGTATGTGGGAATTCACCCGTATTGTCACAATACAGAGGAATACACTCGCAGTTGAGAGATTCAAGCAATGCAGGAACGAATATGCTTCCAGAAGCATTCACTGCATCAACCACTGCAAGGATGGACTGTTTTACATGTGGTAATTCAATACCCAATGCTAGAAGAGATGCATGAATTTTTGCAATATGCTGTTCTGAAGGATTTTCAACTACAATACAATTTCCCGGATTGATATTTTCTTCAATAGCATTACCATCCAGATAATTCCAGAAATCACGATTTTCTTCTGCATTGAGAAATACACCTCCTGCATTGAGAAATTTCATTCCATTCCACTCACTAGGATTATGAGAAGCAGTGATGGAAATCCCTCCAATTGCATTGGAATGTTCGGTTTCAAGTTGTACTGTAGGCGTTGGAGCAATGCCCAATGAAATCACATCTCTGCCAAATGCAGTCAAAGTGGCAATTACAACTTTTTCCATCCAAACCCCTGTAGGCCGACCATCTCTACCGATGACTATAGGGCCGGGTGGAAGATAAGCTGCAAAAGCCTTGGAATATGAAGTAATCAACTCTTGAGTCAATTCATCATTTGTAACTCTAAGCCCTGATATTGAGCGTATACATGCCATGATAATCTAGAATAAAATGCTGCAGAA
>JBIKKD010000299.1:0-3266 GCA_044360565.1 Kapaibacterium sp. (SeqCode) | reverse complement strand
CTTGTTCATAGTGTTTGATTTTTTCAACAAGATAATTTCCATTGTCATTGGAGAGAACCGGCATGCGACCCATGATGATGTCAATCATTCTATCCTTACCTCGCAGACGGGCAAAATAATCATCCACGCAAGCAGAAACTGTTTCTCTGTAATATTGCGGGATATCATCTGTTTGATAAGTCGGGATATAATTTGGAATCGTGACTTGTATGTTTTTATAGTCATAATGTCCATCTCCCCAGAACATCATATACTTTGGTTTTTTTGTCCAAGAATTCACTGCATGTGCTGCATAATCTCTGATTGCGGTGATATCCTGCATGCCACATGCGAATTCAGTGTAAATGTCATTTGTAGTGACAATCTTCACTGAAACTCCTGTGGATTCTCTATACTCTTTGTATTTCGTTGCTGATTGAATAAGATCCTGATGCGTGATCAATAACATGTCCGCACCTTCATTGTCGATGCGCAAGCCGGCGGGTGTTATGGATTTGATTGATGGATTGACAAATGTCCCTGAAACAAAATATCTGCGTGGTTGCAATGATGTTTCATTCACTCTGAACACATAAATACCACCGGTTGTGGACACATTTTCCAATAATTGTGGGTGGCGTGGATCCGTGATGTCAAAACCTAGAATTTCCTGAGATGTAAATCTTGACACATTATATTCTATTCCACCATTTCTCTTCACATCCGAAAATACTTCGAGTTGATTATTCGATGCAGTAAGTGTTCGAGGATAGAGTATTTCAAACCAATCAACAATTGCTGTAGAAGCAATGCCACCTTGTGGACTTTGATAGGAGAATCGTAATACGGAACGATTGTCTTGAGCTATAGCGCTTGAAGAGATACTTACTTCACGCAAAGGCGTTCCGATTGCTTCGGTATAGTTATAGTAATTATTGAATGGATTCGTGCCAGGTATAGTGACAGCATCGATTTGATTATTCTGTTCACTGACAGTGAGTTGTCCATCTGTCTTTGTTTTGCTAACAACTTTGTATCGATATACTACTGAATCAATTCTCGCAAAATCCGTAAGCAAAGTCGTAAATGTTCTTGGAGAGATTGATTCAATAGACTTTCCAAACCAAACTCTTCCTGAAGGCGCTGAGAATGCATTCATCAATTCTTCTTCATTGAATGTGCGAGACATGAATGTTGAAGGTCTGAATTTCACTGAATCATTTGTAATCGCGGGAATCGCTTGTGCGCGTAATCCGGCAGCACCACCAATAGTAATCAAGTAAGAAGATTCTTTGTCATAAGGATGTGTGAAATGTCTGAAATCAAGATTCTTTCCTGCTTCATCTGTATCCAATCGAAAACCTTTTGCAGGTTCGCCATAGAAATAGATGACATCGAGTTCACCATCATTATTTGTTTTGACAACAATCGGCTGTTCTGACATTGTATTTGCCAAAGCCGAGTCAACATTTTCGGGTAGCATTGTGCCACCGAGACCGAATACTTTTATTGTCGCGATCTGATCCTTTCCAACATTGATTCCTGCTGATGCGAGTGCTGATTTATCTAATTTGTAAATGCCTTGTTGATTGATATTCACCTTTGCCCATGGTCCGGTGAGTTTCAATGTCTTTGGAATGATTTTGGCAAATGCAGACTGTTTATCAACTAACCAAGATCTTGTTTCATTATGGTTTACGGATATGTCGATATCATCAAAACCATCAGTGATTATCGAGGAATTTTTATTGGTTGGATTAAAGATCACAGTGCATTCAATTGTCTTGGGGATTTCAAGAATTCCTGTGATGGCATTTACTCTCAGAGCTTTGATATTCAGGTGTGCGATATGCCTATTACGAGCAATTCCTGAGTAAGAGATTTCAGCCCAATTGGTTTTGCCTTTGATTGCATAAAGGGCATCATCAATTCGATGAATGAAACCTGAGATATTCTCTGAATCTTTTATAAGTGTGGGTACCGGTGATATCAAACCTTGGATTTTTTGAATCATTCCGGTTTTACATGAGTGCAATGAAAATTGCTGTTCACCCGGTACTGTGAGAGGTATTGAATAGACGAGTTCTGAGGGAGATCCTGGATTTCCCTTTCTGATTGCATGTTTGATTTGCGGAAAAATCGTTGTTTGACCATCAACTGTTTGTATTGTATCATATCCCATGATTTCGACTTTCAACCGAACAGTGAACTTTTTCAAATCTGATTGAATGATGGCGCTCTTTGGAAGTCCCTGATTGGCCTGCATTCCATTCGAGATGAAAATGCACAGCATGCAAACAATAATCCCCTTGATCATGGTCATTGTATGTATTGCTGACTGTGTCATTGATTCTCCTTACAAAATGTACATGGCGTGGGATGAATGCTGTTCCAATTGTCAGACCGATTAATAAAGGATAAAGTTCCTCGGTCTTGGTGCTTTCATGTCCAACCAAGTGTTAAAAGACATGTATCGTAAGAAGAATAGGCAGTCGCAAATGATGTGGAACAGAATCGCATGCAAATTACCATGCAATGTTTTCACTCACAAAAGAAAAATTTATGCCAAACTCCTAAAAACATGATTTCAAGTTATAAGTATCAATTACTAAATGTATAATCAACTTTCTTTATCACATCACACTTTCAAAAGTGTGCAAGTTTTTTCTCACTTGTCCTGACACTTTTGGCAGGGCATGTCCAATTTTGTAAGTTTACATCATAAATAAAGCTACCTTCAGGGGTTAGCCCCATGTTATACTGATGAGGCATGTGTTTCTGCCTATGATTATTTCTCTTCTCATTGGCATTGCTGTAGGTTTCGTACTAGCCATTCCACCCGGTCCGGTGGGGGTGTCTGTCATACGCATTGCTTTGAATAATGACAAGAGAGGTGGCATACTCATCAGTATTGGAGCGTCTTTGATGGATGTTCTCTACTGTTTGTTGGCCATGCTCTTCACAACGGCAGTCTTTGGTTCAGTTCAGTATTTCTTCGATGAATATCCTTTCGCGATGCTTTTGTTTCAGGGTTGTTGCGTAGCTGCAATGTTCATTTTTGGGCTATTGCAATTCAAAACTCCAAAATTTTCTTCTGAAAGACCAGAAATGGCTAATAAATTAGCTGTTTCGCCATTAAAACGGTTAATGGAGCGATTAAAGCATGGGGGTCCATTTTTCCTTGGTATAGCAATTGCTCTAGCAAATATTGCCAATCCCACATTTCTGCCTTCATTGGCTTATACCTGCATGTTTGTGCAGCATAGCAATATGATTGCGGTTTCATC
>JBIKKD010000036.1:0-10333 GCA_044360565.1 Kapaibacterium sp. (SeqCode) | reverse complement strand
GAATAATGCTGGCTGCATTACTCGTGATTGAAATATCATCAAGTCTTACTTGAGGTCTGGAACCACCTCCAACAGCACCAATCCAATAATACTTCCAACGTACATATACCAATGATTGATTCTCAATCGCAGCTGGTAATGCTACATTAGAAAATGTCTCAACTGGATGCAATGGATTTTTGCCAGTTGTCACATATTCTACTGGATTACCTAATCCATCTACTACATCTGTCCAGTTATTCCCAGGTATGAGATATTGTAATCGAATTCCCCATTCTCTTCTTGGTGGTGTAGGTGCTGTACCATTCCATGCAGTAAACTGAGCCGAAAAATTTACTCGAATAGTACTTCTGTTTACAGTATTCAAAGCAACAACTGCCATTCCTACAGATTGTGTTGCAGAAGAGTTGACAAATTCTATTCCATTCGCGCCCAAACCATTTACTTTAATTCCAGAGGGTTGTGCATAGCCAAGTATATAATTAATGCTTTCCGGTGTTGCAAGTTGACCATCTGTGATGCCATACCTATGGAATATCATATTCGGTGGATATGTACCTGCAGCATTAGTACTGGCCCAATCAGTAAATGTATATGGACCCGAGCCAAGATTATGGGCACTTGGATAGGTAAGCTGAGCAAGGGCTGTCAAACCGGACATGCAAAGCAAAAAACAAAGAAGGAGAAGCCTTTTCATGGGTTTCCTGATTATATATCTGTAAAATGTATTTAATCGTATGAAAAATGGGGAATTACCCCAAATTTTGAATTGACAAAAATAGTAAAAATGAGACCCAAATTCATGTGTCAAACAGTACTTAAACAAAATTTATACCCCCAATCTTTTCCACTATTGTGGATAAGTTATCCATCTATGTGAATCATGCAATGTTTTGCTTGATTATCATCCCTGATACTGACAATATAAATTCCAGGTAATAGGCGATTTACACCTATATTCACCATATTTATGCCACTTTCGAGTTCAGAATGTGATATTTCCCTGCCTGTTAGATCCATCATTCGTATTTCAGCATTCATCGTAAACCAGCTAAGTGGTATATGCAATGTATTTCCTGCCATGACTGAATATGACTCAATTACACGCTTTTCTTTCACGGAAACCGGTTTTCCATAAGTGATCTTGGCATTTCCTTTTCCTTTCATCGAAATGGATTGTTGTGTCCAAGCATTAACATTCCCTTGTACATCTCTAATTACATAACCTTCGCTCGCTGCATAAGGAACAAGAGCCAAAACATCATGCGTGATCGTACAAGAATCTCCGGCATAAAGTATAAAACCATTATCAATAGCAGAAATGGCCAATGTTGTTTTTTTATTTGAAGCAATGATTTCAGTGTTGGTTTCCACATTCACGAAGCGACTCGCCTCATGCATGAAGAGCGCGAAATCTGTTTCATTGGGTCCTTGCCAAATTCCGGCACATTGTGCATCCGTTTTTGCTTGAAATCCGATATCTGCTCTGCTCCATCCTGATATTTCACGGAAAGTAGTATCACTTTTCGCAATGAACATCGCACCACTTTGCGGAGTATAATCGAATGCAATTCCGAGCGTGGAAGCATCTTTTGTGACCAGTGAAGGCACAATCGAACTCATTGAATTTCTTGCTCTTGGGATCAGCATCCCGGCAAATATTACTGAATTCGTAGGTTTAGTGTGCGTACGCAATGCCGTGTGAATTCCCGTTTTTCTATATCCTTCTTCATGCACGGATGAATCTGCAGTAAATGTTTCAAGTGGAATCGCAGACCAAAATGCATCTACTCTTGCGGAATCTCTTTCCCAAGAAATCGTGGTGCTTGGACCACTATTTTGCCAATAAGCGAATCCTGTTTGCTCATTTCCATTGATGAGTCCATTTCCATGAACTTGATGTGAAAATGTGCTAGGATTTTGAGTGCTACATTGATCTATGTTCAAGAATACACTATCGGCAATTCCGAAAAAGTGTCTTTTGATTTGCGCGCCTAAGTAGGAGGTTTCTACCAATGTATAATCCAAACCGGGAATGGAGAAATGCTCTCTTATGAATGCATCTGCCCCACCGGGCTGCAGTGGAGCGCCATTTGGAGGACCCTGTCCATTCACCAAAATCACATTATGTTGTTGTACATTGCCAACTTGATCACGCATGGAATACTGCAAATAACCAGGGTCGAGCACAATCGGAATGCCATGAGTCCATAGCATAAATGAAGTCATATCCGACTGCGAATGTCCTGCCCCTGCTGTACGCGCATTTCCATTCTTAGCGATCACATGGCCATACCATTCGGGCTTACGAAATACGATTGCACCCGCGTCTTTATTCACCATGAGTTCCTGTGTGAATATCAATCTAGCAGGAGTGAGTGCAGCACAATAATTTGCACGCATGTCCACCGTTGAATTAAGCTGAGATGCGAGATCCGCGGGAGCAAATGGATAGACAATATTCGAATCTCCCGTCAAAGCAAGTTCAGGAAAACCCATACCGAAAAAGGTATCGCCAAGAGCCGGATATGTGCCATCGGGTTGTAATATCGAAGTGAACCACTTCGTGCATTCCATGAATCGAGGATCATGATATGGATGTCGAATCGACTTTTGATTTATGCGAAATACCGTGTCGTGAATCACATGATGCAATGCGCGGAAAAATGGGAGCATATTCAGCATTGCATAACGATAATAATGAGGACCCTCCGCATAGCCCGCCTTGCCATCTCTGCTTGATTGCGCTTGATTGCCGGTGAACATGATATCATCGATTGCATTCAATGCCGTATTGAGCCAGAATATCGGCTGATCTTCCGGAATCAAACTTTTATAATCTCTCAATATCACCCCGGCCATACCGATTGCACCGGCTGTCATGAGAGCATGATTATTACGAACTGTTCCAAAAAAAGTCAAACCAAAAATGGATTTCGAGGCTTCTCTATGAAATGTGATTGCAAACATTGCGAGTCTTTTTTCGATGGAATCCAATGTTGATACCGAAATCTCGGGTATACCACGAAGCATATCATAAGCCGAGAGTAGGTCAATGAATTCTTTGGAATGCCATTGCCAATCCTCATAAGCATTTGGTGAGGTGATGGAAAGTTGGGGGATAGTTATTTGACAATCTCGAAGTATCGTCAAACTTTTATTGATAAGGATTTCTCTTTCTTGAATGGGTAAAACGCCAAGTGTATCACCAATATCTGTGCGATTCAGATATGCGATGAATGCAGAGTTTTTTGCGAGTCCCGCGCGCACTCTTCGATCAGCAGTTGTTTGATTTCCCGCCGGAATTCCCTGTTTTGCAGATGCATGAATACCTGCAATGAGACTTGCATATTCATTTTTTGAATGCAATTGCTCACATTCGGAAGATGTAATAATCCCAAATGGTCGCTGTTGCGCTTGAATAGAGATAATCGCAAACAGAAAAAGGAACAGATATCTCATCGCTTCATCCTTATATATCGAATCATGATGGTTGTGAAGATGGTGGTGATGATACCATAGACAAACCCGGTAAAAACAGAAAGCAAGATATAGCTGTTCAATGTGAAATGAGTGTCTGCAACTTCAGTCTTCATTCCCTCTTGAATTGCGAATGCACGAACATTGATGAAATATTCAGGAGAGATGATTGTATGTATAAAGAATTGTACAACAGGAGTTAATGCAGTGACTATCATTGTTATGCCAAGCCCGGACATGAAACCTTGTTTGAAATTCATCTCCCCACCAAGCAATGTTTGCTTTTGATACATGGCAACTGCATACAGCAAGATTGATGGAACTGCGAAATAATTGGTGTAGAAAGCATGATCTGCTATATGTACATCATGTAAACCGGTAAGCTTTTCACCAAGCATCCATAGTATATTCAATCCTGAAAACATCAAGGCAAACTTGATTTCATGATAATAGGTAGTGAAGAGTGCATTGAAAGCATTCATGGGTTTTTAGTGTCATAAGTTTTACTTGAATTCAAATTACGGAAGATTAAAGACAATAAATCAGAAATGGTTCCTCGGCTTCGCTCATCAACTGCTCGTCGAGCGAAGCCGAGGGGCAGGGTGTGAATAATAGTTTCTCGCCGAGTGCTCACCGAGCGGAGCCGAGGGGTGAGGGTATATCTACAATGCAGTTCTCGTCTCGGCTTCGCTCGACGAGCAGTTGATGAGCCCAGCCGAGGTGTGTACCCCGAGCGGAGCCGAGGGGTGATTCTATATAAAAAAACCCGCTCTTTCTTAGAGAGCGGGCTTTTTATTTGCATCAATACGATTGTATTGAACCGATTACTTGATGATTGTCACAGGAACTGTGCGTGTGAACAAATCATGAACGAGGCGTACATGATATGTGCCACTTGGCAAGTTTGCACCACTGAATGAAGTTGTATAATTATCTACGCTAAGATATTCTTCACGAAGATCAGTTACCTTTTCACCTAGAGCATTGTATAATGCGACGCGAACAATACCTTCCATAGGAACTCGGAATGCAACTGTAACATCACCGCTTGCAGGGTTAGGATAGACATTCAACACATTTGTGCCTGTGATAGCTTCATTAGAAGTGTTTTTCTCAAATGAAGAACCATTTCCTGCAACAAAGACACCTGTTCTGCGACGGCTATCGGTACTTGAAGAAGAACCTGCAAAGTTATCATCATCGGCATCATCTAAGCCTGCTTTGATATCAGATGCTTTTGCTGTACTATTGAAAAGACCTGTGATTTCTGATTGAGAACCAAGTGTAGAACTATGATACCAGAATGTTACAAAGCCATTATCAGTTCCTAGTGCTGAACGCTGGAGATAAATATCGCCTTTGTTTGCGGCAGTAGGAGGTACTTGACCATATAAACCTGCATTGATTGCATTCAATTGAAGATTGCCACGAATGTCTTTATTTTCTCTTTCAGTACTTGTGAATGCAATTCCTGTTCCGTCGGAACCTGCCAAAATTCTTGCTGGAAATGTCCCGCTTGGACCATTCATAAGAATACGCTTATTGCCAGCTGAAAGTTGTTCCGCATAATAATGTCTTGCTATAGAAGCATTATATGTAATGCTGTTTGAAGAACTTTCAATAGCATCAGTTCCTGCGAGAGGACCTGTTGCATATACAACTCTATACCTATTGGCAGCAATTTCGACAGTATTTGTTGTAGAATCACTTGTGGTAGCATTGAGTGGTGTTGCAATCAATCTGCTGATTCTCACAGGTTGACCAGCACCAAATGGCTGAGCAATTGCTGTTCTGCTCGTTGCTATTAAATAATTTCCAGGAGAACCTTCACCAGTAAGAATTGCACCATAAGAAAATGAATTATTTCCTGTGCTGAACATATTGCGGATATCTTGTCCGGCTGTCGGACGTCCATCAGCAACTTCATTTGTTCCAATACCAACTGTTTGGGCATGTGAACGGAAATAATTGTTTGTAACATTGACAGTCAAATTATTTGCATTGCTGCTAACTGAAGTACCACTTTCATTTGTGCCAATTGCAAGGCCAAGTGTATTTCCACCATTTGGTTGATTATTACCAATCACATTGGAATCAACTGCGATTGTACCTGATGTTGGCTGACCTGCAAGTGTACTTGTGAAAATTTGAAGAGCAGCACTGTTTGAACCACTGGATGAATTGGCTGAGTTCACACCGGTTATCACATTACGACGAACTGTTGCATTCGCTGTACCATTGAAGCCTGCCAAAAGAATCCCGGCTGATGCTGGTGAAGAACCCATGCCTCCAATTCTATTATTGTCAATGATAATGCCATTAGTACTTCCAATGCCTGTTGAACTATACACCTTGATACCATAGCCAAATGTTGGATTGGAAGAAGTTTCTTGCAAAAATGTGGATGTAATATTGTTGCTATGATGCCAATACGAACTTGGTGGCGAATACCATGTATCATACACATATGATGGCCTATCACCGATTTGACAATTGGCAAGTGGTCTATTAATCACAATACCATTTGAAAAACGTGTTGGAGCTGTATTGTTCCCACCTGTCACAGAATTCCAGCGCATTCCCAAGTTTTGTGGATCATCAACCTGAATACCATTACCCCATGGAGAGTGAGCAATAATATCAGCATTAGTAACTGAAACGCCTATGATATTTGAATTATCAATGTCTCCTTGATTTGCATTCACAGCATTCACATAAATACCGCTTGATGAAGCAGTGGAATTCAAGCTCACACTGTTTCCATTAAGTTGTACTGACACTACTTTATTTGAAGATCCATCCAATCCAAGTGAATTAACAATGATGCCTCTGGATCTGGTTGTTGTTCCACTGCCTTCATTAACAAATGAATTAGATGTAATATTTAAATTCGCAGAATTATTTCCATCAATCAAAATACCTGTGAAATTTGCAGCAGGGTTTGCAGTATTTACAACTTGATTGTCAGCAATGTTATTTAAACCATCACCAAGTGTATTGAATGAAGATGAACCATTGCTATACTGAAATACGATGCTTGTTCCGGTAGCTGCACTTGTAACATCCAAGCTTGAGATTTCAAAACCTTGTGGGAAGTTTGAGGCTACACGAATTGCGCCTGTTCCAGATGCAGGTATAGGATACAAAGGATCCAATCTACCAATAACAGCTGATGGCTGGCTGACCAATTCTCCTGCAGTAATAGCATCACCGAAAACAACTGGATATGTAGGATTTTCAGGGAAAGCACTCATTGGATAACCATTCGGATTGCGCAAATTCAATTCTTCAGAATGACTTGATCCATCTGTTTTGAATCTGTCTTTTCCAAGAACCCAAAGCTTATCATCATTGCTTCTGGCAATACCGTCAGGAATGATGATTCCACCTGATACAGGATAATCATTCAAACCATCCCTTGCATCTTTTACCGAATAATCCATGGAAAGGATTTCATTCTGTGCATTGTTGACGCGCAATACAGGACCCATGACATATTGTGGCTGCCATCCACATGTACCTGCTACTCTATCATTTGCGGATATTGCCTCAGGAATGAGTCGAACATACAATGGATAAAACGCGTATGATGGTGGTGATGATGAATAAAAATATGATCCTCGTAAATTACTTACATTACCAACTGGAGAAAATGGTTGATATGTACTAAAAGTGGTCGGATAAGATTGTGTGAAAGAAGTTGAAATATCTGAAAGAGTACCATCTATGGTTGGTCCAACTACAGAACCCCACCAATTGAATCTACAATCCAATTCACTCCACATATACCCTTTTATCTCATCGATGTGGACACCATTAGTGTTGTTTGCGATATGATTACTGTCTATTGTCAAATCTGCGAGATTGATAAAATGTCCGCCATCATTTGTGAGTGTTCCATGATATGTATGAACACCATTATTGCAATAGTTTATATAGTTATTACGGATATTGATGCGCTTACTACCCGTTGACCCACCAGTAGTGAGACGACTATCAATAGCAACGCCATTTCCGGTTTTTGCTGCCATTGTAGCATCACCGATGATTGTATTTCTACGAACCAAAACTCCATTGATGCCATCTGTTGAACCACTCAAGCGAATACCACGTGAATCATTATGGATATTCGAAATATGATTTGCATCAATATTGAAATAATTTGTCGCAGGATAATTGACGGTATTTGCCAATGTGGCAGCACTATTATCAACATTTGATACAGCGATACCATCAATACCTGACTGATTGTTCATGTCAATTTTATTGTCATGGATTATTGTTGTTGCTGAATTTGCTGTACCATTATCAAAATGCACAAGCATAGCAGGTGCACCAATATTGGTAGCAGAGACATAATTACCAGTAATAATCCAATTCTGTTTTGTAGCGGAGATACTTGCAGCATCAATCATACCGGGCATGGAAGCCGATGTTCCAACTAGCAAGTTATTACTAATTGTAACCCCATTGAATGCACCATTATTTCTAATTGCATATCTATCTGCTGCACCAGCTGCAGTTGCATTGATATTTGTAAATGCAAGCCCAGAGATGGTAACACCATTGCTATTGATTAAGAAGATAGGATCGGTTGTGCTATAGGTAATTGCATCGCTTCCACCAATCACAGTTTCATTTGATGCAATTGACAATCCATTTGCCGCACAATTGGAAGTTTTTGTACCGCTGTTTTGACCATTGATGGTGACATCTTTATTGACACCAACATTATTGAATTGCCAAACACCTCTTGCTTCACTACCTTGACCAACTGGATTGGCACTTCCATAGCCGGCAAAATTTACTGTACCTGAAACCGCTGTTGCAATATCAATTCCATCATAAGGATCTGGATTTAGACCATTTGAATGTGCTGGATAACATTGATTCATATTCACAGTATTTGTGAAATCGCCAATAGTTCCCAATACAATAGCACCTCTTCTAAGAATGACCGCACCGTTATTGGTAGCTGAACCTTCATTGATTGTAACTTCCTTTGCAATCTCAATATTTTGTGTAAATGTGTTATTGAAAAGGTTGACAGTTCCACCGGATCCATTTGTTGAATTTGTTCCGGCACCTTCAAGGTCTTGATTTGAAACATCACAACTAATCACTCTACCAATCGCTGTCTGAATACAGTCTGTATTGGTTGCTACATCTACTTGTGTTATACTTAAATTTCTTAATACTGAAGATTCATCTGGTCCGGATGTTTGGCAATTTCCTGAACCTTGCAAGCGAATGATACCCGTTTGTGTACCACGATCAGCTAAACCATTAACGAATACGCGCTTATAAATAGCTGCATCTTCACCGGCAAATTCACCAAATGTAGGATTGGTGAAATTCATGCGACGGCTACCTAATGTAGGATTGATGAATTGCTGACCCATTTCAATACTTCCACCATAGAAAGGAATTGCATAATGGAAATCATAATTTGTCAAATCAGCATTAAGTCTGCTATGCTTCATTTCTACTTGAACAGGATCAGAACCGAATGTGGTACCATTTGTTGAATACATAGTACCTGCAATAACAGGAACATCTGCATGACCTAGTACGGAACCATCATGGAACAAACGATCTTGAATAATAAAGCGGCCAGTAAATGTTTGATTTGCAGAAGTTGGACTTGGGTTAATAGCTGTGGCACCGTTTGCTACAAACATATCAAAGCGCTTTTGCAAAATCACATAATTCATTGAATCAACTAATGACTCTGTGAATGGCAAAACACCAACCACTGCATTACTATTTGCTGCTACCACAACATGACTTGGATTATCGGTAACAATATTTGCCGCATCATTCAAACATGCTGGTGGCCATACATTCACGCGAGAAATGGTTGTAATTCCACTTGATTCAGAGTTTACTTCCATACCGCATACTGCAACATTACCGCCTTGACCGCCGCCATTGTTTAAGTTGAATGTTCCAATTATCAAAGTTGAAGGCGTAATCGTTTCAATACGAATCTTTGCCGTTGTATTTGCACTGATGACAGGGCAATTCAAATTTGTCAATACTCGAATTGTAGTACGGGGTGATGCTACGCTTGCTACATTAATTGCATTTTGCAATTGTGCACAGTCTACTGTAATATCAACAACGTCATCTAACCTGATGAGTGCCAAAATTGGATTATCACTATTATCACGAACATCAATATCTACCAACAGGAGATCACAATTATTCGACTTCTTGGTGAAACGAGCATCAATTGTCACTGGATGTGCTGCATAACGACCGGTAAGACTTCCGTCTTGATCGGTTGTAATTGCCAATGGTGAACCATCAAATACAGGTGACATTGCGCAACTATATAATTGAACACCGGTTGGTGTATTCGATCCACCGGATGCTCCTGTAACCAACATCGCAGGGCCTGTTGAAGGGGTTGCAGAACCTGATGATTGAACATCGTTTGGAGCAAAGTTCAAAAACTTCAATGTGATGCCATTCGGGGTTCTTGTCAATGCATCACCATTATTGTTTGATCCACCAATCTGGGTATTCAAACCATATGCCCAAACGATTGGCATATTAAGGCTATTTGCCAATTTAATAGTTGACTGGCTACCACATGCTGTTGAATCACCGAAGATATTGATGCTCTTGGTGATGACAGCAGTTTCATCTTCTGTTGTATTACTCTTTACATGAATATTTGGTGTATTTCCAGTGCCGGCTTGCTCACGAGCTGCATACACAGCACGATTCAATTGACTAAAATTGAAAAAGCCAAATTCAAGGTTCACGCCAATACCATTTGTTGGACTGCCTGCTCCCGGTACTGCATTCTTCGGTGAATTACTCTGATGAACATACAATGTCTCGC
>JBIKKD010000035.1:0-10382 GCA_044360565.1 Kapaibacterium sp. (SeqCode) | reverse complement strand
CGGAGACTATCGCTCCATCCTTCAAGTGCATGTTTTGAGGCATGATACCAAGCACCGAGAGGCATATAGATTCTCCCACCCATTGACGATGTATTGATGATAGTTCCGGATCTAGCTTTCCGCATATATGGGATAACTACTTGAGTCATTTCTGCAAGGCCAAATAGATTCACTTCAAATTGATGTTTAGCCTCAGAAATGGGTACATTTTCCACTGCACCATACAGACCATAACCTGCATTGTTCCAGAGTATATCAATTTTCCCTTCTTTTTGGATGATGGAATCAATAGTTGACTTAATTGAAGGAGAATGTGTGATATCGAATTGAAGTGGGTGTCCACCGGCTTTTTGTATATCATTCATAAGATTGATTCTGCGCGCCAAAGCATAGACTGTGTGTCCTTTATTAATCAATGCAAGAGCTGCATCTTTCCCCATTCCTGAACTTGCTCCGGTGATGACAATGACTTTTTTCATAAGTGAATTCCTTATAGATGTATGGAATACAAAAATCTCACAGAAAAAAGCATTTGAAGTATACGATTCCTTGTTTATGCACAACAAATTCAGAAAAACTATTTTTTTAGCACGCCTACCATTACTCCAAAATTCCCATTGAGTTGAGTCCATCTGCTGCGTGGCGCATATGTTTTTGAAATGGACCCATCGAAATAGAGTGCATTCACGCAGCGCTGTTGTTTGAAATAATGTGCGAATTCATAGAGGGTTACTGGTTTGCGTGACATCGCAAAAATGAGTTTTCCATGCTTAGTGATGCCAACGCCATTTCGAATATTGAAATAATTAGATGTATCTGAAAAATATGGATTGATTTTACGATTGATGATAAGCATTGGACCAGACTGAGTTGCATGTTTGATGCTTTTTACTTTATGTACATCTCTTGCCAGACAAATTCCAGGTTTTTCATTTGCATCAATATAGAAGACGCCATTGGGTTGAATAAAGAAATTACCCGTTCCCCTATTGAGATTCACAGTCTTGTGCATGGTATGATCTGCTATGAAGAGTCCTACAGGTGCGAAGTCAGGGTGATACATACCGCCATTCATTGCGAAGATTAATTCTTTTTTACTGCTTTCCACGAATTGTTTGAGTGATCCCAAAGTGCGAAGGAGTTTATTGTTCGCATCTTTGTAGTACATCGAAATAGTTTCAGTATTGGGGTTATATGTATGCAGAATGAAATCTCTGCGAGTAAGTTCGCGAGCTTTGGGGGGTGAGTCGGAGGGTTGGGTAATTATCTGCGATGAAACGGTTCCTGTGATTAAAATACATGCAAAGATGATCATGAGATATCCTTTGTATGAGCAATGATATTTCAACATATTAACCCTGTTGTATTATTATATGCTAGTGAAATAACTCAACTATTTCACATATCAAGTATGTAATTTATGATTTCAATATTATTATCTATAACTCTTTTCTGATTATGACAAATTATATCATTATCATCCTCGTGATTCATGCGACTTTTTTGACAATGTATGGAAATAGTAATGGGTATAGAAGTGAAGAAGTACCCAAACGAAAGATTTTGGAACAAAGAAAAGGAGCAGTCATTGACACATTCTATTATGCAAACTATGCTACACAAGCAATACAAACCAATTATGATGCTGGACTTGAATTAGAAGATTACTATGAAGGCATAATAGCTTTAGAGTTTAGGACTAATCCTATAACCTGGGAAATTTATAAATATGATTTTACAGATATATTTTCGGGCATAGTTCATGAGATAAGACTTAGTGAAGGATTGACAAAAGAATTGGGAAATGAACCCTTAGTTGAAAGTGATCAATCCATAATGGAAAAATTCAATGATAGACTGAAAGAACTTACAATAGAAGATATAGCAGATTATATAGACACAAATTCTATGATGGTAAGTACAAATAGCAAACCTGAATTGTCTGCTGTAATTTCCAATCCCTATGATCATTCACTGTATGTTACATATGATGGAAAATATCAGTTTATAGATAGTAAAAGAGCTTTCAATTTCACAGTAGTTTATGAAAAGGAAATCAGTTATCCAAAGAATGGTCATCTTGGTTTTATCGGAAATGATACCGTATCTCAAATCATACATATTACAGACACAGCAGTCAATAATTCGAGATATGGTGTCCCTGAATATCCACTTTGTGGCATTTGGTATATCGATTTCAAAAATCAAAAGAAGTTTTTTTCTCAAAACTCAACATTTTTATATGATTTGAAATCTGACGAGAAAATCAAAGAGTACTATAATCGAGGAAAGGCTTTCGTGGCAATCATTCAAAATGATAGTGGTGGAGAATATGCTACTTTATTTACTGAAAGCGGAAGAAAGGAGTTACCATTCACAATGCCTATTGTAGTTCATGATAATCAATTCACTAGAACAGGTGACCCCGGATATGGATATGAAAGAGGAGAATATGTATCCTTTACTGATGCAAAAGGAGTACATATACTGAACAGTGATAATGGCTCTATTCAATCAGTTCCCAAAGGTTATATACCTGTAACGATTGAAGAAGCTAGTAGTCAAATTAAAAACGTAGATTTCCATTTATCGGACTACATAGGACAGTACCCGATTTTGAAAAAAGGGAAAACTCAATATTTTTATTATAATGGTTCAGCATATGTTGAAATCAATAAAAAGTCTCTAAAGAAACTTGGAAATGAATAATACATTAGTTGATTATTTTCTAATGTGAAAAAAAAGGGGTACATGATATCCATTCATTTCAAGGTATTCATGAAGTTTTTATATGAAAGTCATGTTTACAATTAATTGGATTATCATATAGATTGTTTTCTTCATTTTCTTATCCACAATCTCCACACCGAATTTTTCAGGTTATCAACATGGTTATTCACATTGTGGATTTCATGATTTGCTATGTATGATGGATAAGTATAACTACACATTATCTACACATGCTATCTTGGTGTTATCTTTAAAACAAGATAATAATGGATCTTGATTGAAGGGATTATTGTCAGACCTATGAACATGTGATTGTAGAAGAATTTTCTCCATTATCATGGTTATTCACAATTGGCTTCTGCTTTGAAGTGAATTGGGACGATATACCGATTATCAATGAGTTGAAAAGACAGTATATTAGCACAGCATAAATGAGTACGAAGACTACTACCTTTTGGGTGAATGAGCGAACGGTTTAGTTGAGTTTGGGTAGTAGATTGGGATTGATAAGAAGTTATAATTGAAGCGGACCTTCAAATCGATAAGCATCAATATATCATAGGTCATTGAATGAATGCGTTCTGAGCATTCATAATTGATTGGAACATTTACAGAGCGTGGGTTTCATGGATAATGAATTGATAAAAGGCAGAATAACTGCCGTAAGAGGAACAGTGTGTGACATTACATTTGATGATTTGAATAATGGGGAATTACCCGAAATCTATCATTTGTTGGAAGTCAATGATCCAGATTATACTGGAAGCAATTCTTCAAATGGACAAACTACTTTGCCTCCCCTGAAAATGGAAGTATTGTCACACTTGGGCGACAATACTGTACGAGCACTTGCTTTGGGCAATACATTCATGCTTGGCAGAGCAATGGAAGTCACTTATAAAAAACATCAATTGCGATTTCCTGTGAATGTTACCGGAAGGATGTTCAATACTATGGGAGACACCATTGATGGATTTGGAGAAGAATATCAAATCCTCGATGATAAATATGCCGTCAAGAAAGTTACCCATTATGGTTCTTCCCCATCCACTTCATCGAATACTTCAGAACAGCATATAATCAGACATGAAATCATTCAGGATCCTCCTGAATTCAAGGATATTTCTCAGTCAACTGAATTATTGCACACATATATCAAAGTTGTAGATGTGATATGTCCAATTGCCAAAGGTAGTAAAGTTGGATTTTTTGGTGGTGCGGGAACGGGTAAAACAGTTTTTATTAAAGAGATGATCAATACGCTTACCGAAAAGGAACAATGTAAAACTATTTTTGCTGGTGTCGGAGAAAGAACCAGAGAAGGTGCTGAATTATGGGAAGAGTTTACTGCACTTCATAATCAAAAAATTGAAGATGCTGTAAAGAAAGACAGTTCAGCTTCTCCCGAAGAGAATGGAATCATGCACAATCTGAGCTTTATATTTGGCCAGATGAATGAACCTCCTGGGATTCGATTCAGAACAGCACATAGCGCAGTTCGCGTGGCTGAGTATTTTAGAGATCAGGAAAACAGTGGTGGGAAAAACAATGTGATGTTGTTTATCGACAATATTTTCCGATTTGTTCAGGCAGGTTCTGAGGTATCAACATTATTGGGAAGAATTCCATCAAGTGTGGGCTATCAACCTACATTGGAAATGGAAATCGGGGATTTGCAGGAGAGAATTTGCTCCACAAAAAATGGCAGTATCACCTCCATCCAAGCTGTATATGTTCCTGCCGATGATATGACTGATCCGGCACCAACTGCAATCTTTGCACACCTTGAATCAAAGATTGTATTGAATCGAGACATAGCAGCAAAAGCATTGTATCCTGCAGTGGACATTTTGGATTCCGGGTCTAATCTCATCAGCAAAATCAATGAATCATTTGCTGACTCGGTTATTCAACATTATGCTTCAGAAAATGATGGGATGTATAGCAATGAAGTCATGAAACTGCTTTTGCTTAGACAAGAAATCATTGTTAAAAAAGTGAAAGAATTATTGTCGAAAGACAAAGAACTCGAAAAAATCATCAATCTATTGGGGATTGACCAACTTACTCCTGAACAAAAAATCACTCACTCTCGAGCTATAGCCCTTAAGTATTTTTTCACACAACCATTTGAAGTTTCCAAAAAATTCTCTGGCCAAGAAGGACAAAGAGTTCCAATTTGGGGAAGTCTATTTGGATCACTTGCATTGTGCGTGCATGATGCGATTGGAAATTTTGATGATAAGCAATTGCTTTTCCTCAAAGATATCGGTGGATTATATGAGAGCTATTCCAATGAGAAATATGTTCAAAAGAAAGAGGCATTGGAAAACAAAGAATTCAAAGCTTTCATTGAAAGTTTAAAAGAACCAATGACCAATGTTCAAAAAGTCACTGAATGGATTGGAATGATTCGTGGATAATCAATCTTTACATATACGAGTAATCAATAAAGATGGTTCGCTATTGACAGTGAAGAATGGAGAATACGTGGAATGTTCTTCTCTGTTATATGAAAGTGAATTGTCAACCTTTGAATTATTGAATACTCCAGATAATAAAGCATTGGAACAACAACATGGTTCACTGCAATTAAAAAAGGGATTGGATGATGCAGAATTCAAGATTGCGGAAGTGAAGCCAAATATGATCCCTTATTGTGCAGTCATTCATAATGCTCATACGATACAGTTGGCTGATTCACGTGGAACAAAATCATTACAAGACATTCTTGGTACATCGCTCTTATCAGAGGACAAAGCATTGCTCTTTGCAAGAAAAGGGCAATTGGATGGAAAAGAAGGATATTTAGCAGACATAATCATTTTCTAGTGACAGCTGTCATTAATAGACAAGGAGTTCATGGTGGATTCATTTTCATTGATCGGATTTTTACCGGACAATTTGGTGATATGGATACAATTTGGAACACGATATTTCATTGATTATATCTATCTCATCATTGGAATTCCGCTATTGGTGGATTTCTTGATTGTTTGGTCTCCAAAACTCGGAATGTCATTCGGTTCAAACACAGACGCCGAATCAGAGGATACAGAAACAGTAGCCGAATCAATCAATACCGTGAATTTGGATGATAAGTTCAAATTCATGTATGTGTATGCTAGAAATCCCAATTTGTTTCAGTCAAAAGAATCTGTGGAAAGTTTTGATGCAGAGATTTCAAACATGAAAAAATCTTATGCATCCGGATCCAAAGGAAGTGGAACATCATCTGGCTCTGGAAGCAAAGCAGCTGCAGCTAAAAAAGCTCGAGCACAAAGACAAAAAAATGTCAATTATAGTTTTACCGATAGACTTTTGAAAAGTGGTTTGACAACGCTTCATTTATCTTTCATCGCTGTGGTTGTCATTGTGAATATTGCCGGATATTGGCATTATTCATCGGTTGTCGAAAAATTCTTCACACTTTCGGAAAGAGGGTATGGAATCAATTATCAAGTACTGGATTCTGCCTCACCTGAAGAAAGAGAGGAGATATTCAATATGTATGTGAAGATAGAACAAATCAATGAAATCAAATATCCCGAGAAGCGATAATCATGATTGGAATCCGTGAATATCTTTCCATCATTGGTGAGTTAAGTTCGACATTCGAAATGTCGGAGGAAAAAATCATAGCAGATTTGATTACCCTTGATACTATCGCCACACATTTCTTGCAATCTGGCATCCAAGATTTGGGAGATTCCAATTCACGGATGGATTTTATGAGAATAGTTGATAAAGCTTTAGAAGTAGATCTGCTTAGACAACTATTCTTGGAATTGCTCAAGAGAGAAGACTTATTACCAGGAGTATTGAAAGAGTTTTCGCTCATTACAGAACACCTTACTGAGATAAAAGTTGATTTGAATCAGTATGAAAAAGTAAGTGATGCAGAATTGCTGAAACTTTTGACCATTCTGAAACAAAAACATCCTAATAAATTTGTGATCGTGACCATTACATTACCTGAAGAACAAGTCATCACAAAATACATGAACACATATACACATTCTGTCAAGTATTCTAAGCAATTGAGCGAACTCGATACTCTTTTGTCCTTATACATGGAAGTAAATAGCGGAGCATGATATGCAATCTCAAGTTGAATTGGCCGATTTAAAAAAAGCCATCAATCAAAAATTGGAACAGTTGATCACGATTAAGTCAACAAAGGACATCGATCAGGATTATACAGGTTATGTGGTCAAGTTTTCGGATGGTGTGGCTCGTGTCATGGGTATAAAGCGTGCCAAAATTGGTCAAAGAATTACCTTCTATGCCGAAACACTGAATGCGAACAAAGAAATGGAGATCATACCGATTGATGGAATGATCATGGATATTGAACCTCAGTGGACGGAATGCGTTGTGTTTGGCGAAGAGCGCTATATTAAAGAGGGACAAACAGTTGAGATTAAAGAAGAAGACAGACATGTGCCATTCACCATCAATTTCCATCCAGGTTTGATTGGCTGCGTGATTGATCCACTGTGCAATGTTCAGAAGCTTGATGATAATGATGATGATGTTCCCTTGGAAGGGATGATACATAAGCTGCCCATTGAAGTGCCCGCTCCATTGATTGCAAATCGTGCTCCGGTTAATCAACCTCTGTATTCTGGAATCAGAGTTGTGGATTCTGTTCTGCCAATCGGCCTTGGACAAAGAATGCTCATCATTGGCGATAGAGGCACAGGAAAAACTGCCTTGGCAAAAACGGCAATGATCAATTATGGCGCGCAGGGTTCGGCCATAGATGAACCTGGCAAAGGTCTAAAGAATGGAAAAAAAGTATTTATCTATACTGCGATTGGGAAAAAGGTATCTGAAGTAAAATCAATTTATGCTGATTTGGCACAATCCGGAATTGACTTCATTGTTGTGATGACTAAAGCCAATGATCCTGCTTCACTAGTGTACATTTCTCCTTTTGCGGCAACTTCTATCGCAGAATTTTTTAGAGATCAAGGTAGAGATGTGGTAATAGTCTATGATGATTTAACCAACCATGCCAATGCATATAGACATGTCTCTCTGCTCTTGAAAAGGCCTCCCGGTCGTGAAGCTTATCCGGGTGATATTTTCTACTTGCACTCAAGATTGCTTGAAAGATCTTCGAATGTATATCTGAAACATACAGGTAATGGCTTTGTTCATGCCAGTGCTGAAGAATATACCATTGCAAAGAATACTGCAAATGGAGACAGATATATTGCAGCTTCAATCACAGCACTTCCAATTGTTCAAACAAAAGAAAGTGATTTCAGTGCATATGTTCCTACCAATATAGTTTCAATTACTGATGGTCAGATTTATCTGGACCCAACTTTAATGAACAATGATGTGTTTCCTGCAGTGCATGTTGGCCTGTCTGTTTCACGTTTGGGTGGCGATGCTCAAAATGGCGTGATAAAAGCACTCACCAAATCCATCAAGGGTGATTTGGCAGCATATAATGACAAAATGAAATATAGTACTTATGGTTTGGAATTGGATGATATCGGCAAAAGAACAATAAAACATGGTTCAAGAATCATTGCCTTTTTTAAACAGGGATTATTGCATACAAGCAGTGAATATGATACAGCAAGAGGAATAAGCAAAATGTATTTGTTGAGATTCATCGAGGAAATGTATTGGAAATTGATAAATGAACAATCACCAGAACATGTGGATGAGTTTACAAATCAATTATTAAAGCAACCGAAGAATATTGAAAAAGAAATACCAAAACAAAAACTCATGGATTCATACTTCTCCATGACAAAATTTGGTGTTAAGATAACGGATACATTTACACCATCAAAGAAACAAGTTGTGTTGAAAGACAATACATACGCTATTTCGAAAGAATTTTTGCAATTCTTTCATATCGATGCTACCGAGATGACTTTTGATGAATTGTATGATGCTTTTATTTCATGTCTTTTGATTGAAATATAAGGTGTCTTCATGCCAAAAGCGCAACTCATTAAAAGTGAAATACAAGAAATCCAGAAATTGAAAGACATTGCTGAGATTATGGCTGCTATTGCTGCAGGTAATCTCATTTTGTATAAACAATCAAAGTCAATACTTCATTCTCCATATTGCATCGGTGATGGAATTGAAGGCAAGCGGACATTATCTCTTCAACCTCAACTTGCTATTATTGATTCAATCTCACAAATAGTCAACCCACAGTCAAAGCCTTTCTTGACATTCCTCCCAGCTCCCTATGAGCTGGATCAATCAGTCACAATGAATATCATCATTGGCAGTGATATGGGTTTTTGTGGCAAATTCAATAAAGGCGTAAAAGAAGTAGCCAAAGAGAAAAATGAGATACTATGTCTTATTGGAAAGCAATTAACAGGTTTGAAAAAAGCTCCCATAGCTTTGCCAGAATTGAAAGTAACAGGTAATCCTGAAGAAAAAGCAAAGTCAGTTATTGAAAGAACATATACATATGCACAAAATGTGCTCTTTGGAGAACAAGGAATTATTAATGAATCAATCAATTCCATGCGTATTGTGTTTAATGTGCTTGATAATCAAAATGTAAGTTTGCATCAATGTATAATACATCTGGATGGATTGCAAACACAATCTGTATCAAATGATGCTCAAGTCAATGAAAGCCCTTTATATAATCATGTGTTTTTTGATTTATATGAGAAAGCGGATACCGAAGAAAAAGAATATTTGATTTTTGATCCTTCTTTTCCAAAAATACAAGAAGCATTGCTCGCTGTGAAAAAACAGATTCTTGTTCAAGTACTTACCACTTGCATTATTGATAGCATGATAGCTGAAAATCATTCAAGAAGTTCATCAATGGAAAGCACTAAAGATGAAGCACAACAAATAATCTTTCAATTAAATAAAAAGATGGCGAAGGAAAGACAAGCCAGAATCACAGGTGAATTGATCGAACTTATCACATCATTTACATCATTGAATCAAGCTGTGTGAAGATATATTCTTCACTTCCTCTTCATCTGCCCATGCGGGCATTGACTGCATTTATAACCACTGCCATATCTGCTTCTATGTCTATTCAAGCAAGAATGGCATACACGAAAATTGCATGTATTACAAATGAACCAAGTCCATCGTGCTGTGTACATTCTTTTGCAATGTTGACAAGGAATGAGTGACATATCAAATTGGGTAATGGTGAAACATATATGTAATTATTGGGATGAAAGCGATTCGATTTCTCTTTTTGTAAGCTTTGAAGACACTTTCTTATATGTACCTGCTACATACACACCATTCCCAAACCCACATCCGGACTCATCCTCTAATGCTTCGATTTTGAGTGTCTTATCCGTGAATGTGAATTTTAAATGACATTCGCCATATTCATTCTGATAGAATTTCCCCCCTCCGGATTTAAGGGTAAATGAGCCATTCAATGAACCGCTATTATAGGATGGAGGACCCTTTTGTGCCTCAATGGAAAAATTGATTGTACCATCACTCAGCTCTTGTATCAATACCGTTGATTCATATGTTTTTCCTTGCTTAATCTGATACTTACCTTCAAAGACTGTCGCTTTCTGTGCATATGTGCTTTGCCATATGCAGAATAATATCGCGGATGCAATTGCAAGTGCTTTCATATACAACTCCTGTTTACTGTTCAACTTTATAATTTT
>JBIKKD010000204.1:0-3291 GCA_044360565.1 Kapaibacterium sp. (SeqCode) | reverse complement strand
AGCACAGGAGCCCACTGAACTTAAACTTTCATACAGCGCAGAATAAAACGGAGTAATCCATGAAGAATATCACAGCTACCGGTCGTCGTAAGACAGCAGTTGCGCAAGTGCGTTTATTGCCAGGTTCTGGTAAGGTTACTGTAAATAAGAGTCCTATCGAGGAGTATTTCCCCGTTGAGGTATATCGTCGCGAGGCATTGCGTCCTTTGGAGACATCGAATCTTGAAGGCAAGTTCGATATTTTCATCAAAGCGACAGGCGGTGGGAAGAGTGGTCAAGCCGGAGCGATTCGTCTCGGTGTGGCACGCGCTTTGGTGGATTTTGATGGCGAACTTCGCCCTCAATTGCATTCAGCAGGATTTCTTACAAGAGATCCAAGAATGGTTGAGCGTAAGAAGTATGGACAAAAGAAAGCTCGTAAGCGCTTCCAGTTCTCAAAACGCTAATCAGACAAGACATTGTTTGCAATGGACCTCACCTCAAATCGTGGCTGAGGTCTTTGCATTCTTCAGGAAAATGGTTCATTCGACCATTTTTACTATTAATCATGCTTTGTGATTGCATTTCCTCGTGGCCTTTCAAGGTTGGAAATACAAAGTGATCAAAGCAGTAGTATCAACCAATACATTAGGAGTTGCCACATGGCAAAGGAAACATCAGTCGAAGCCCTTCTCGAATCAGGTGCCCATTTTGGTCACCTTACCCGTCGTTGGAATCCAAAAATGCGCAAGTTCATTTATACAGAGCGCAATGGAATTCACATCATTGATCTTCGTAAAACAAAAGTATTATTGGACATTGCCTCAGAAGCCGCTCATGATGCTGCAAGTCAAGGTAAGGTTGTGCTTTTCGTTGGTACAAAGAATCAAGCTAAAGAAGCTATTCAAAATGCCGCAAAGCGTTGCGGAGCATATTATGTATCAGAGCGTTGGTTGGGTGGAATGCTCACCAATTTCTCAACCATTCGTAAGTCAATCAAGCGTCTTGCATCGATCGATAAAATGGAAGCTGATGGTACATTTGAAAAATTCACAAAGAAAGAGCGCTTGATGCTCAATCGTGAGCGTGAGCGTTTGCGTCGCGTTTTCGGTGGTATCGAAGAGATGACACGCATACCTGGTGCTATCTTTGTTGTGGATGTTAAGAAAGAACATATTGCAATTCAAGAAGCAAAAAAACTCGGTATTCCTGTTATTGGAATGGTTGATACCAATTGCGATCCAGATACAGTAAACTATCCAATTCCTGCAAATGATGATTCAATCCGTACGATTGAACTCATTGCAGAAACTCTTGCAGAATCAGTACTTTCTGGTCGTGAAATCGCAAAGCAAAAAGCTTCTGAAGCAGGTGTTTCAGGAGATCGTCTCGCAAAAGAAAATGAATCAGAAGATGATGGCAAAGGTTCACGCAAAATGCGTCCCCGTCGCAGAAAAGATGATGAAGCACCAAGATCCACAGGTAATGCACCTGCTGAAGCTTAATCATACAATATCAATCATCAATTTAGGAAATAGATACAATGTCAATAACACCACAAATGGTTAAAGACCTGCGCGACAAAACCGGTGCAGGTATGGCTGATTGTAAAAAAGCACTCGATGAAGCACAAGGCGACATGCAAGAAGCAGTTGAGATTCTTCGCAAGCGTGGTGCTGCATCTGCAGCTAAGCGCGCAGATCGCTCTGCAAATGAAGGTATCGTTATTGCGAAAACATCAGCTGATGGTTCAAAGAGCGTTATTCTTGAAGTCAATTGCGAAACTGACTTTGTTGCACGCAATGAAGAATTCGTAAAATATGCCGATGAATTGGCAAATGCATTATTGAATAGCGATGCAAAAGATGAAGAATCTTTGATGGCTATCAATATCGGTGATAAAACTCTCGGTGATCTTCACAATGAAATTCTTGCAAAATTCAGCGAGAAAATTGGTTTGAAGCGCTTTGAAATCATTCAAGCAAATGGGTTTGTAGCTGATTATATTCATGCAGGAAATAGACTTGGTGTTCTTCTTGAAACCAATATCAATAATGCTGCAGATGAAGCAAAAGCTCTTCTTCGTGATGTTGCAATGCAAATTGCAGCTATGAATCCTGCTTATGTAAAGCGCGAAGATGTTCAAACCGATGCATTGGAAAAAGAGATAGAAATTTACCGCGATAAAGCAATTCAGGAAGGAAAAACTCCTGAGATTGCTGATCGTATCGCAAAAGGACAAATCGAAAAATTCTATCAAGAACAATGCTTGCTTGAGCAAAGCTTTGTGAAGGATAGCAAGAAAACTGTCAAAGACATTCTCGCTGAGATTGGCAAATTGACAGGAGAGTCTGCAAGTGTTATTAGCTTCCGCAGATATTTTCTTGGCGAATAATGTGATTCATTGTCCATGAAATCAGTAGCGGCATGAATTTTTCGTAAATTTATGCCGCTTTTTTTATGTCCGTTCAAGGAGAAATCCATGCAAAGTCCGCGCTATAAACGCATACTGCTCAAATTGAGCGGAGAATCTTTAATGGGAGATCAGCAATTTGGTCTTTCATCCTCTATTTTGAAACAATATGCCAAGGATGTTGCAAAAGTATATCAACTTGGTGTTGAAATTGGAATTGTGATTGGTGGTGGAAATTTCATTCGTGGTGAACAAGCCGCCCAACAAGGGATTGATAAAGTCTCAGGTGATTATATGGGTATGCTCGCCACGGTTATCAATTGCATAGCGTTTCAACATGCATTGGAAGAAGAAGGATTGCCAACAAGACTACAAACGGCAATTCATATGCAACAAATTGCAGAACCTTTCATCAAAAGAAGAGCAATCAGACATCTTGAGAAAAAACGAATCGTACTATTTGGAGCAGGAACAGGAAATCCATATTTCACTACAGATTCCGCGGCCGCATTGCGCGCCATAGAAATGGAAGCCGATGTTATTATCAAAGGCACAAGAGTAGATGGTGTATATGATGATGATCCGGAGAAAAATCCTCTTGCAAAACGCTATGATTCAGTGTCTTATCAAGAGGTATTGCTGAAAGGACTGAAAGTAATGGATGCAACAGCGATTGCATTGTGTCAAGACAATGCATTACCAATTCTCGTGTTCAACATGAATGAACCGGGTAATTTGGAAAAAGTAATTATGGGTGAAAGCATCGCCACAATCGTACAACATTAAATCTATCGAGGATTTTACTATGCCGGTTAATGATATCGTCAAAGAAGCAGGCAATGCAATGGCAAAAGCCGTTGAACATGCCGGTCAACATATCTCAAAAGTTCGCACGGGCA
>JBIKKD010000203.1:0-3300 GCA_044360565.1 Kapaibacterium sp. (SeqCode) | reverse complement strand
TATGCAAAAAAAGCAGGTATGTCATGGATGACTTTAACAGCATCGACAATACTTTCGGTCTCAATAAGCGCAGGAGCTTATTTGTTTATCAATTCGAGTGAGAAAAGCTCCGCAATCAATCAAAATACGATTCCAATAAGCAGAGTACTCAATGAAGTCCCGATAACTTTAACGATGACTATTCCCGCTAGAATTGATGATAAGCAGGAAGATGTTAAAATGGTTCAAAGAAAAAAGCCTGATTATGCTCAGCAAAAGACCCTTTCTCAAGAGATTCCGCAATTGTTACCTGAAAAACCATTGAAAATTCGTCTGGAACACTCATCCTCTAAGTATAGACCGAAAAATCAAGAATAATTCAATCTAAACCGTATCATTGATGCGGTTTTTTTATATTCCTTCATTTCACCAGATGATATTTTTTCCTAATTTAATGGGGTATTTTTTCAAGTATTTACCAAAATCCTATGCCTCTTCGCAAAATCAATAATGTCGTCAAGTATAAATTTGACAGCTTCATGTCAAAAGGGGTCATATCATTAATTGCCGGACTATTCATACTATCTGTATTATTTGTTGTCATTATTTCAATTATCGGTGCTTTCGTTGGAATTGCAACAACCGATCAGCAGTTTACAGATTTTGGAAAGTTGATGTGGGATACCGTATTGCATTCTTTGGATGGCGGTGTTTTGGCATCTTTGGAAACAAATAGCACAGCGTATATTGTCTTGATGCTCATTGCCACACTTGGTGGGATGGTATTGATTTCCATTTTGATTGGTGTCTTGAATAGTGGAATAGCAAAACAACTCGATGAATTGCGTAAAGGAAGATCTCTTGTCATCGAAAATGAACATACCGTGATTTTAGGATGGTCACCACAAATCTTTTACATAGTCAATGAATTGATTACTGCAAATGAAGGCAAAAAAGGTTCATGTATTTCCATATTGGCTGAAAAAGATAAAGTGGAGATGGAAGATGAAATAGCGATGAAGGTAATTGACTTTAAGAATACCAAAGTAGTTTGTAGAACCGGTAATCCCATTGATCTAACAGATCTTGAAATCATCAATCCACATACCGCAAAATCCATCATCATTCTCTCCCCGGAAGGAATGGAAGATCCCGACTCACTGATGATCAAGATGATTCTTGCCATTACGAATAATCCACAAAGAAGACCCGAAAGTTATCATATCGTAGCAGAAATTAGAGATCCCAAGAATATTGAGGTAGCAAGACTAGTCGGAAAGAATGAAGTATCATTTATTCTTATGGAAGATGTACTTTCCAAAATTATTGCACAAACTTGCAGACAATCCGGACTATCAGTTGTTTTTAATGAGCTATTGGACTTCAAAAGAAATAAAATAAACTTCCTAGAAGAACAAACTCTTATCGGAAAACAATTTTCAAAAGCTCTCTTTTCTTACAATAGAGGTACACCAATTGGTATAAAGTATTCAAATGGTTTGATAGAGCTTAATCCACCTTCACATAAATTGATTGAAAGAGGAGATAAAATTATAGTCGTGGCAGAAGATGGATCAAAAATTAATCCGGTTAATAATCCAGAATTGAATATTGATGCAACAACCATTAGACAAACAGAAAGAACAAATAGAAATCAAGAAAAGACATTGATCTTAGGTTGGAATAGACAAGCTCATACAATTATTACTGAACTTGATAATTATGTCATGAAAGACTCTATTGTAACGGTAGTATCTGATTCACAACATATTGAACATGAAATTGCATTGACAGGCAAAGAATTGAAGCATCTTAAAATGCATCATATCATTGGTGATACAAGTAATCGCAGAGTTCTTGATTCACTTGACTGCGAGACTTATGATCATATCATCATTCTGAGTCATTCAATCACCAATAATATTCAAGAATCAGATGCGAGAACCATTTTCACTCTCTTGCACTTGCGAGATATTGCAGAAAAATCAGGTCATCCGTTTTCCATCGTTTCTCAAATGCTAGACATCAGAAATCGAGAATTAGTAAAAGTAACAAGAGCTGATGATTTCGTTGTGAGTGATAAGCTGAATTCTTTGATGTTATCCCAAGTTTCTGAAGAAAAAGCATTGGCATTGGTTTTTGAAGATTTATTTAGATCTGAAGGTTCAGAGGTATATCTCAAGCCTGCTTCTGATTATGTTGAATTACGTAAACCTATAAACTTTTTTACCGTTGTTGAATCTGCAAGAAGAAAGAATGAAATCGCAATCGGTTGTAGATTGCTTTCGAAATATGATGAAGATGCTCTCGATCAAGGTGTTATTGTTAATCCCGATAAGACAAAGAATTTCACATTTTTCGAAGAAGACAAAATCATTGTACTTGCGGAAAATGATTGGTAATCACACGAAACAATGCTTAAGTACTGCCATTCTTAAGGCAAGTCCATTCTTTACTTGCTCTCGGACCAAAACATTCTCATGATTCATGCATTCCATTGCAAATTCCACCCCGTAATTCGCGGGTCCAGGATGCAATATCAATACATTTGAATATTTTTTAACAATAGCTTCATTCATTCCAAAATACTTTTGGTATTCATCTTCGGATGGTATTATCCCTGATACCATTCTCTCCTTTTGAAGTCGCAACATAATCACTGCATCAGCCCATTGCATCCCATGAGCCAATATTGGAAAATAGGTTCCTATCTTCATTCCTTTGGGTAGTAATGTACCGGGCGCACATACTCCGACTGAAGCCCCCAATAGTGATAATACATCCATTTCTGAGCGTGCCACTCTGCTATGCAGAATATCACCCACTATCAGAATATTCTTCCCTACCAAATCACCTACATGCCTTGAAATCGTGAAAGCATCAAGCATAGCTTGAGTTGGATGTTGATGTGATCCATCTCCAGCATTAATTACAGGAAGTTGAGTTTCAGAAGCGACTAAACTTGGAGCAAGAGCGTGATTATGTCGTATGATCCATCCATCAATTCCAAATTGATTCAATGTATGTATTGTATCGACAAAAGATTCCCCTTTTGATATACTACTACCTTGAGACAAAAATTGAATAGTCTTACCACCCAAACGCTGAACAGCAAGATCGAATGATATTCTTGTTCGAGTTGAAGACTCAAAAAATCCAATGACTATATTTTTTCCTAGCAATACATCATCTTCTTTCTCAATGAGATAATTCGATGCTAGGTTGAAAATATCTAAAACTTCTTTTTTTGATAAAGATGCAATATCAAGTAATGATCTCATTGTATTATCCGTATAAAAAAAAACCGCTTCCCCATAAAGG
>JBIKKD010000202.1:0-3307 GCA_044360565.1 Kapaibacterium sp. (SeqCode) | reverse complement strand
TTATCCATTCAGAGCATGGGTAATGAAGGCGTCTCAATAGCAAGAAATGAAGAAGGAATCGTACGATTTTTGAAGTACGGTGCGCCCGGTGATCTTGTTAATGCGGAGATTAGACAAAAGCGCAAGAAATTTGCTGAAGGAATCATTCAGAAGGTCATAGAACCATCACCTGATAGAATTGAACCTAGATGTGAGTATTTCACGCACTGCGGAGGTTGTTCATGGCAACATCTCAACTATGAACAACAGCTTCATTGGAAAAGACAGATAGTTGAAGATGTCTGTACTCGCATTGGTAAATTTCCATTTCCTGAAATCGAGTCTACATTACCCTCTCCAAGACAATTCAATTATCGCAATAAGATGGAGTTTTCATTTGGTTCATCAGCGTGGTTGACCGAAGACCAGATTGCTAGTAATGAAGAATTCAGAAAAGGTTTTGCTTTTGGTTTACATGTTCCCGGCAGATTTGATAAAATCATGAATATCGAGAAATGTCATTTGCAATGCGCAGATGGCAATATTCTTCTCGATGCCATACATGCAAAAGCACATGAATTAGAACTCTCCGGTTATGATCCTCGATCACATGAAGGATTCCTTCGATCTTTGATCATCAGATCTTCAAGGCATTCCTCTGAAATTATGGCTATACTCATAACTCAGGAGCCTAATTCTGAACAAGATGAGGCCTTTATTGCATGGTGGCATACAATCAGAAGCGCCTTCCCATTTATAACATCAGCATTACATTGCATCAATCTCTCTTGGTCCCCAATGGCTCAAGGTGATATTGTTTTTTCCGATGGTCCTTTGTACATAACGGAATCCATTCTTGATATCAAATACACGATATCCCCTTTTTCTTTTTTTCAAACAAATTCCTATCAATTGGATCAATTTGTAGCTCGCATCATTGATCAAGCACAGATTGATTCGAATGCACATGTTTGGGATCTATATTGTGGCGCCGGAACAATCACATTCCCTGCTGCGAAAAAAGCACATTCAGTTATTGGTATTGAACTTTCTGAATCTTCAATTGCAAATGCAAAACACAATCAATCATTGAATGATATTCATAATTCTGAATTTTTTGCTCATGATTTGCATGTTGCTTCAGCGATTGAATTATTGAAATCTCTAAAACAACCTGATATCATCATCATAGATCCACCTCGTGCCGGAGTGCATGAAACATTACTCAGACATATGCTTGAAATATCTCCAAAACGCATTGTTTATGTAAGCTGCAATCCAGCCACTCAAGCAAGAGATATAGCTATATTGTCAGAGAAATATGAAGTGACTTCCATGATTCCCGTTGACATGTTTCCACAAACAGCCCATGTTGAAAGTATTGGAACACTTGAATTAAAATCACAGTGATCTGAAATCTTTCACTATTTTGAATGGTATAATGTATTGGAACTAAAATGATACGCTTATTCATTCTTTGTCTATTCTTGCCCGTTTTACTTCATTCCCAAGATTCAACCATTCAATATGGTTCAAATGCTCCTTATGCATTTGGATTCCTTGTTGGAAATAGTTCCATATCAAATCAAAGTAAGATTGCAGTCATCCCCAATGCCTTGACATGTGGTCAATTCGAAGATGGTAATTCCAATGGTTTATCAATGGGAATCTTTGGAGAATTAACACTCATACCTTCATTCCTCACTCTTTCAGGTCGTGCTTATTATGCACAACATCCAGGTGCATTGCAATCTTCACAGTGCGAGTATATAGTGTACAATCAACAATCCGGAACATATGACTCTCTGAGATTGAAGAATCAATATACGGTCAGTCTTGACAGAATACTCTTTGATATCGGGTTGTCATTATATCCAATTCCCGAATTCCCATTATTTCTTCGTGGTGCTGCATCTGTTGGCTTTGGTATTTCCGAAAATTCATATGAAAGAACACAAACAATAATCGAACCGGCATATGTGAACTTTCCAAATGGCTCAAAAACAAGAGTAATTGATAAAGGAAATGCTGTAACCAATACACTTATTGGTGCAAATGCTTCCATTGGTTATCATCTACACTTATCGCCTACTTTTTCAATCATGCCTGAAATTGGCTATACGCATGCTTTTACGAGTTTACTCAAGAATGAAGATTGGAAGTATCAGTCATTTGACATAAAACTTGGCTTAACATATAGACCACTTGATGAAATAGTTAAAGATATACCCAAAGAACCGGAACCTCCAATCATCATTGCAGAGGATATTCCTCCTCCACCGGCTCAGGCAATTGTGAATCCCATTCGATTTGCAAACATCAATGCACCTGATTTGGAATTACAACAAACCATAATAACACAAACTTTTCCAATTTTACCCTATATCTTTTTTGATCCAGGTTCAATAGTCCCGAATTCAATCAAAACCAATGTGAGTCCAGATTTTCACGAAGATCAAGTTTCATCAAATACTTTAGAAACATATAACAATCTATTGGATATCATTGCCAAAAGAATGTTGACTTCTCGAGATTCTAAAATCACATTGATTGGAAATTCAGATGGCAAGGAAAAATCGAATCTGAAAGAGCGTAAAGCTCTCGCCCAAGAAAGAGCACAAGCTGTAAAGGATATTTTTGTGAACAATTGGGGTATACAACCTGATAGAATACTTATTCAATCACGAGATATTCCAAGAATCTTGTCGAATAAGGAATACATTGAAGGTGATGCCGAAAACAGAAGAGTGGAAATTGAAACAAATTCACCTGAGATATTGAGTCCGGTGATATACTCCAAATTCAATGAATATATTCCCATACAAAATACTGTCAGCATTGCATTGGAAACAGATGCAAAAGCAGAGATCACTGATTGGAAATTGAGTATCCTTCATCACGACAAACAATTATATGCAAAGAGCGGCATTCAATTACCCGATGCTAAATTTCATATACCATTGGATTCAGGTATCATTTCATCATTGGGAAATACAATCGCCGGCATGCAAGATTCGGTAGACATCCTTTTAGAATTCAGATTGGCTTCAGGAGAAACATTGTCAAGCAGAACAAAACAATCAATTAAGAATACGAAAAACACTTATGAAATCAGTAGACTAAGTCTGATTGTTTTTGAATATGACGAAAGTACACTTTCCGATAAGAATGCAATGATGATGCGAGATTTTCTCAAGAAAGAGATTGGTCCCCAATCGAAGATTGACATAACTGGTTCAACAGACAGATTGGGCGAGGCCATATATAATGTTGAATTATCCCAGGATAGAGCAAAAGCAGTTGAGAAATTCATGCGCTCAGTGCAGAA
>JBIKKD010000201.1:0-3334 GCA_044360565.1 Kapaibacterium sp. (SeqCode) | reverse complement strand
GCGAGAAGGATCGGATCCTCTTCGAGCATTTTGGCACTGTTTTCTATATCAATGATGCTGACGCTTCCGTACATAGTATACTCCATTGGACGATTTTAATCATGCAAATTTACCAAAGGAGCTTCTGATGACAAAGTATCAAACTCAATTGGTTTTAAGATTTCGATTATTACTTTTCGCATAACGGAAAGAATAGTGTCCGAGTTCCGACATCATGGTCGGAGGTGCCGGCTGACCTTTATACAGTGATGTCACTTGAAATTTGACATATTTTCCTGATTTGGTCTTCAATACAAGTGTCTTCTGGGGCGCAGGATTGATGGTTCTGGATGTTGGCTCATAAGTAAACATTCCTGTTCCATCGATTGCAATTGGTATGATTCGCTTGGAATTTGCTGTATCATCCACGATTAATTGATCATCAGTTGGGGCACTTTGAAGCAAATCAAAGGTGGTATCAATGATTTTACCTTTTGTTTTGCCAATTACATTGATCGTTCCGGAATTCAATACGATATCAATTGATCGCGTTTTTCCGCCACCAAAGAGATAAGGAAGACGAATATCCCATGCATCAGTTTCGGCCTGAGATGCAGGAATGAAACTATCGGCTTCGAATGAAAAATACACAAACTTGGAAATGAGGGTATCGGGTACTTTACCAAGTATTGTCTTAGTAGTGACAGTATCTCCTCCACCGGGATTGACCACATTATCATCATCGGTGCAAGAAACTAAAGTCAATGCGATAATCGCAGAAAAGAAAAAGGACTTCATCATGGTGTTTGGGGTGAAAAGTGGGAAAAAGAACACACAAAAGTATTTGTTATCACACATATTGTCAAAACAAATATTTTTCTTGGCTAGTTCCCGCTATTTCTGCCATTGATCATTAATTGTTTAATGCCCCTTCCAAAACCCATTGTCGAACACCCCTCTTCTGAGCATCTGTGATTCTATTCTGAAATGTGAGCAAATGCCCCTGTTTTCCCTCAAGAATTTGTATCAACAAACTATTATCCGGTCTTCCTGAAATAATGAGTCCTGCTCTGGAAGTCAATTGAAAATAACCAGTTACATCCACTCCAGCGGCTGCCGTTTCTGAATCATGGCAATTTGAAAATGCACATGTAAGTTCCAAAAGAGGTCGAACTTGCTGCTGATAGCTCACATTTTCCTGTGGAAATACGATTTGATCAGGTGATGTAATGATATTATCGGAACAGGAATTCAGTCCAATACTGATTATTAAGATCAGGAAGATTCTCATGTGATATTCAAAATTGATTGAACTTTTTTCACGGGATCATTCTCATATCGAACTGATGCAAGAAATAGTCCCGAAGGTGGAGCAGTGAAAGATGCGGGTATGTCCGATTTTTTCTTGAGTAATGTTGGAATGATATCAGGTGATTGCTTCCCGCGTCCAATTTCAACCAATACACCAATCATTCTTCTGATCATATTCCATAGAAAGTGTGAGCCGGAAATGGTGATCACGATTAAGTCACCTTGCATTTTGACACTAATATCCGTGATTTCCACTTTTGTGGATTTCATATCAGGATCATCGGCGGTAAATGAACGGAAATCATGCATACCTTTGAAATGATTTGCGGCCTCTTGCATCGCGGCAATCGACAATTGATCTTTCACCCACCACACAAATCTTTTCCCAAATGCAGTTCTTCGTGTTGAAATCTGATAGAGATATGTTCTCTCTATAGCATGATGTCTTGCATGAAACTGTTTGGCAACTTTCTGTACCGATCGAATAGAAATATCTGCAGGCAATGCATCATTCATTTTAAATTGTATGATATGCGGTGCCAACATTGTTTCTACATCCAAATGAAAGATTTGTTCAAGTGCATGAACGCCTGCATCTGTTCTTCCGGATCCATATAATTCGAATGCATCGGTATTAAATATTGATTTGGCAGCACCAATCAATTCGCCTTGAACGGTGCGAGCATTTTTTTGAACCTGCCAGCCCGAAAACCGAGTTCCTTCATATTCACATGTAATTTTAAATCTGGGCATGATAAGTTCTTCTATTTTTTAAAAATTCTATTCTTGATTGAGGGATATAGCCATTCTACTTGTTTTGCTGATATTCTTTAAGCGGTGCATTTCTCATTAATTCCGCGAGTTTGAGAATCTTTTGTTTACCTGCATTTCCATTTATGGCATAATCCCAAAATTGCTCAAGCTGTCCTTTTCCCATTGCCAATTGCATAGCACCTTGAGATTTATGCTCGGCAATCAACCAATTGACAATAACTTGATAATTCAATTTCTGTTGGAAACCAAAAGGAGTTAGTCTATCGAAAGAACCAATCGGTAATTGTGAATTCATCGCGGTTTCAGGAAATCCAGGCAAGCCAAGAAATAGATCGGGGATCAACTTTGTTGAATCAGTCACGCTACATCCAACAATGATTGGTCGAACTTCTGATGCAATTGATTTCACTGCCCGTAAAGCAAGGATTGATGCGGCCTTGTGATGTCCATGCGTTCCGGAAACCGGAAGCAAGGTAAACACATAATCATAATTATTTCTGCCATGCAATTCTTTGATTTTTCGAATGACAATCGATGTATCCCACACAATATTCAACACTGAATCTGCATCGAGTGTATATCCTGTATCTTTTTGATCCATGAAATAATAATCACGCAAGCCAATATATTCGCCACCCGCCATCAATTCTTTCTTTCGAATTGTGGGAAGAGCTTTACGACCAGATTGTTCGTCAGTCAATTCCCTTCCATAAATATCTTCAGCAAGCGTGGAATATTTATATCCGCCTTCTCCATTGGTGACAAGCAGAATATCAGCCAATCCATTCAAATCATGAGTGACTTTATATATTGTTGCTGCAAATGCAGTTTCATCATCAGGATGTGCAGTCACAATGAGAATTTTTGGACCACTTGCAATCATGTGAAATTGAGAAAACGAAAATCCCAAGAACAATGAAAGCAAGAAAGCGAAGATTGTAGATGTATTCATGGCGTAAAATTCGACAATATGCGGTGTAATTCAAAAGCATTGAAACAAAAAAGCCCAACCTTGATGGTTGGGCTCTTCAAAGCTAATATGCTCATTAATAATTCATGGAAGCATAAATGTCTTTCAAGCGATCTCGAAGATGCAATACAGCATATCTTTTGCGAGCAAGGAGTGTATTGATATTTACTCCGGTTTCTTCAGACATTTCGCGGAAAGAAACTCCGTGGAATTCATTTTTCTCGAATACTTCACGCTGTTCATCAGGCAATTCTTTCAATGCTTCTTGCACTCTCTCCCAAATGGTTTTGCGAAGTAAAT
>JBIKKD010000200.1:0-3352 GCA_044360565.1 Kapaibacterium sp. (SeqCode) | reverse complement strand
ACATCGGCTGTTGTGGGTGCAGTGGCAATGGATCGCTGGGGAATAGGGTATGGTGGAGCGGCATATACAATTGGTGTTAGAGAAATTCCGGTTGCACTTGACGATGCAAACAAAGAATATTTACCCACAGAAGACAATATCCTTTCCGGTAAATATCCCATCTCTAGATTTTTGTTTTTCTATCTCAGAGAAAAGCCAAAGACACAAATGAAACAATTCATAGATTGGGTTATTGGTCCAGGTGGGCAAAAAGTCGTAAATGAAGTCGGTTATTTTCCATCAATGAAACACAACTGATTCCATGGCACAATTTCTACATAAAAAAAGACCAAAAAGCCAAGTCATCACGGAATTCCTCGCAGAATGGGGAATTCGTCTTACTGCAAGTTTTTCAATTGTCATCATCTTTCTGATTTTCATCTTTGTCTTTCGTGAGGCAGGAGGTTTAATTTTTGGCACTGCCAAAGAGCTCAAGCCGAAAGTAGAAAAGAAGGTTGAAGGTGCCGATGACTTGAAACCCGAGATATATAATCCGGAAACGGGTGAGATAGCCACAATCAAAGAACCTGAATCTAAGTCAAATAAGAAAAAAGAAAAGAAAAGTATCTGGGAGAATCTTGCGGGTGATATATGGCAACCTGTGGGAAAAGAACCCAAATACGGTATCATGCCATTATTGGCAGGAACACTAAAAGTAACCCTTGTGGCTTTATTTTTGGCCACTCCGCTTTCAATTTTCGCAGCTATTTACAGTGCATTTTTTGCATCCAGACGGCTTAGAGAGTGGATTAAACCCACCGTTGAAATCCTTGCCGGATTTCCTTCCGTTGTATTAGGATTTTTCTGTCTTGTCACCATCGTGAAAGGCGTAAACTTCATAACGACATTCATACAACCCGGTTTGGATTCATTTGCATCAGGTCTTGGAACAATCATGCCTTTTGCTGATACTTTTTTCAGAGAAGCATTCACGATCAGTGAGTTTCATTATTCTTCATTTGTTGGCGGAATCGGACTAGGGCTTGCTGTCATTCCAATCATTTTTACAATCACGGAAGATGCTTTGTCAGCCGTTCCCAAAAGCTATCGCGAGGCATCGCTTGCATTGGGAGCATCAGAATGGGAAACAGCATTCAAAGTGATGTTGCCCGCAGCTTTACCAGGTGTTGTAGCAGCCGTGCTTCTTGGAATTGGACGAGCTTTTGGTGAGACAATGATTGCACTCATGGCAACCGGAAATGCAGCCCTGATGTCTTGGAACATTTTCCATCCTGTTCGTACGCTTGCGGCCACAATTGGTTCTGAAACAGGTGAAGTTCAATGGGGTTCGCTTCATTATAATATTCTGTTTTTCCTTGGAATATTATTGTTTATCGTCAGCTTCACTATCAATGCAATCACGGAATTGTTTGTGAAGAAATATCTAGCCAAAAAATTCCAAGGTGCATGATGAATCCAGAATCAGTAGCACAGAAAAAGAACAAAAAGCAATTCCTTGAGTTTTTCGCGCTCGGCATACCCGCTTTTTCAGCATATGCACTCATTGTGCTTATCATATTACTCTTGGCCCATTTCATATGGCATGGCATGCCGGGAATGTCTTGGGCATTTTTGACCGAAGCACCCAGAAACAATAATACAGAAGGCGGTATTTTTCCGGCTATTTATGGAACAGTGATACTCGTCTTCATCATGTCTTTACTCGGAGTACCGATTGGTACAGCAACGGCAGTGTATTTGAGTGAATATGCAAAACAATCCTCCATTTTTGCTCGAGCAGTACGATTCGGCGTGAATACTCTCGCTGGTGTTCCTTCCATTGTATTTGGTTTATTTGGTGTTGGATTTTTCATGCAATTCATTGGAAAGGGAATTGACACAACTCTGGGAAGCGATATATGGAGTAAGCCTTCTCTTTTGTGGTCAGCCGCAACATTGTCCGTGCTCACTTTACCTGTTGTGATAGTATCCGTTGAAGAAGCTTTGCGTACCGTTCCACATGAATTACGCGCGGCAAGTCTTGCACTCGGAGCAACAAAATGGCAAACTATTTGGAAAGTCGTTTTGCCAAATTCATTGACAGGTATTCTTACGGGATCAATACTTGCAATTGGCAGAGGAGCCGGTGAAGTGGCACCTGTTATTTTTGTTGGTGCGGTCTATTCACTTCCTGAATTGCCAAGTTCGCTTACGGATCAATTCATGCACATGGGTTATCACATTTATGTGCTTGCTACGCAGTCACCAAATGCCGCAGAAGCATTGCCACTCCAATATTCATCAACATTGGTATTGCTCTTGCTTGCATTTAGTTTGAATATCACTGCAGGACTCATTCGGATGAGAATCAGAAAGAATAATTCTTGAATTTGAGACTACTATCATGTCAAAAGACACCATTAAAATTCGCATCAGAAATTTCAATGTATTCTACGGAGAAAAGAATGCATTGAAAGATATTTCACTTGATGTGCAAACAAATAAAGTGACAGCTTTCATTGGTCCATCTGGTTGCGGTAAATCAACACTTCTCAGATCCATCAATAGAATGAATGATCTCATTGATTCTTTCTCTGCGGATGGAATGCTTAGCATTGATGAAACCAATGTATATGATCCGGACATCGATGTTGTGGAATTACGGAAAAAGGTAGGCATGGTTTTTCAAAAATCCATTCCATTTCCAAAATCCATTTATGAGAATGTTGCATATGGTTTGCGACTCAATCATAAACCACCTACTTCCGAAGTGGATTCCATAGTTGAGAATAGTTTGAAAAAAGCCGCATTATGGGATGAAGTCAAAGATCGCTTGCATGATTCTGCAACGGGTCTGTCCGGCGGACAACAACAGCGTCTATGCATTGCCAGAGCTGTTGCGGTAAACCCGGAAATATTACTCATGGATGAGCCCTGTTCAGCACTCGATCCAATCTCTACAGCAAAAATCGAAGAACTTATTGAAGAATTGAAAGATACTTATACGATTGTAATCGTGACACACAATATGCAACAGGCCGCGAGAGTAAGTGATTCAACCGGATTCTTCTATATGGGTGATCTTGTTGAATTCGATAAAACAAGAACACTCTTCACAAGCCCATCCAAAAAGGCAACCGAAGATTATATCACCGGTCGATTCGGATAATCATTTTATCGTAATTTTGCAGAAGCTAAAAGAGGAGAATATACATTATGCATCGTTCATTTGAAGATGATTTGGATAAATTGCGCACCAGATTGATCCGTATGGGTAGTTTGGTGGAAGAACAAGTTGAATTCGCATTCAAAGCACTTTTGGAATGTAATGAAGGACTTGCAAGACTTGTCATAGAACGCGATGATAAAGTCG
>JBIKKD010000198.1:0-3360 GCA_044360565.1 Kapaibacterium sp. (SeqCode) | reverse complement strand
GTGGATTTTCCACTCGTGCAGATGAAGATGAAACATTGATTTTGAAGCAGAGAGGCGAACAATTCATTGCTGATGATGATGAATATGAATTACAACCCGGAGATCAAATCTTGGTTCCTGAGATTCCAGAGTCTAAAGTAACTTTCACGCAGATTCTCAGCATGGCCTTGACCATTACCGCACAGATTGTGACAGTCGTTGGGGTTTTGTATACATTATCTCAACAATCAAAGTGATTTCAATGAATACAACAGAATCTCCAGCATTGATTGATTATCTACAAAAGCGACTAAAAAGCATAGTCATCATATCTTTCGTTTCGCTCCTGATTGGTTTGGGTTTGAGTTATGTGATACCGCATACATACCTCTCTACAGTCATGGTACTTCCTGCTGATCAAAAAAATTCCGGGATGGGTCTTGCTTCACTATTATCCGGTTCTCTCCCTGGTGGATTAGGTGGAATGATACCCGGAACAGATGCCAAAAATAGTTTTCTCTCTCCTGAGATTGTTTTATCAAGATCACTCGCTGAATCCATTGTGAAATCCAAAGCGCTTGATACATTTGCCTTGTTTTCGGCAATACCTGAAGAAGAGAAAGTAGAAGCGATTCAAGAAGCATTGAACATTGATACTCGCAGAAGCGGAATTGTGATCATAGAAGCTCAATGGGCAACAACATTCTTTCCTGGTACAGATGAGAAAAGACATGCTGCAGTCATGGCCTCCATTATTGCAAATAAAGCTTCATCCGGTATTGATGCTTTGATCAAAAACAAGAGCATGACATCTGCAAGAAGAGCAAGAATATTCATCGATACGCTTATGTCTCAAAATCGTGTTTCACTTGACTCTGCCTATGAAACTATGCAAATGTTTCAACAGCAGAATAAAGTATTGGAGCTAGAGAATCAAGCAAAAGCTCTCGTGGAAAGTGCCGTTGCTGCCGGTGCCGAATTATCAAAAGCACAAATTGAATTATCCGTTGCGGAACAACAATATCAATCTGATGCGCCTGCCATAGCGCTTTTGCAAAAGAAAGTTGCATCATTGAGAGGTCAATATTCCAAAGTGCAAAATGGAGGTGTGTCTAGCGATGCATTTTCCATTCCATTCTCCAGATTGCCTGCATTGTCCAAGACTTATGTAACCATGCTTAGAGATATTAAAATCATGGAGCAGATCAATGCATATTTGCAATCTCAGAGGACTCAAGAATATATTCAAGAAATCAGAGATGTTCCGGCCATACAAATCATTGAAGCCGGAATTCCACCCAGAAAGCAGATTTCACCCAAAAGACTTGTATTCGCTTTTCTTACAATGTGTGCAGGTTTGGTGATTGCATTCGGATATAGTATTTTTCGAACCATTCAATCTCAGAAGACACAAATTTCTGTTGATTGATTTACATTTTACATCATGAGGTGCCTCTTTTGAGAGGAGAATAGGGAAACCCGTGAAAATCGGGTACTGTGGCGCAACTGTGAACCATCTTTGATGGAAAGTCAGGAGACCTGCCTCATGTTTTTACATCATTGTCTTTATGACAACATTCGCGCTCCACGAATGAGATGGATTTATGGCTTTGCCATGCATGATATATTCCTCATCATGCGTGGGCATTATGATAATTCCTTTTCTTTCGGGGCAATCGCAAGGAATATCTCATGAAAAAGCTCGTCCTCGCCGTATTGCTTCTCACTTCTTCCGTGCTACAAGCACAAGAACCGAAGCTTCTTCCAACAGATTATCAACCCCTTTCCATTCATCAAGTTGATGATACGGTACATGTCTTTTGCAATGGAAATGATATCGACTTTGATGGTATCTATGAACCCAATAATGGTGAATTACCAGCTTCTTGGTTGAAATATCACGCAAAATCTGGAAATCTTATTGCTCGTAAAGAAATTACACACACATATTTCTCAATCCCTTTTAGGCCTGCATTCACGAATTCAAACTTCTATAATCCCAATAGAAACTCGATTGAAGTATATGATTTGACATCACAGAAATTGATTGATTCTGCCGTATTGACTCTTCCAAATCCTCAATCAACAATCACTGCACTGTGTGTACTTTCCCTAAACTTGGGTGGTGAAGAGAAAACAGTCATTGCAATGTCTCATAAAACTTCATTCACCCAAAATGGATCCTTCGGTCTATATAGCATCGCGGACAAGAAAATCATTGCGGAAACGGAAGTGGGAGTCAATCCTCAAATGATTAAAGCTTTCCGTAATCTACTAGGTGAAGTGGAATTCGCCATTTTATGCGAAGGAACATTCGGAGGAAAAAATTCCAAATTATATAGGCTCTTACCGACTCCAAATTCAGGTTTGCCTTTTAAGGCTGAATTCTATGATCTCGGAGATACTGGGAATTACTTTATCATTCAAGATCAACTAGCACTTACAGTCATGAATGGTTCTCATGAGATTATTCCATTCAATTTGGCCACAAACACAGTATTGCCCGGATATCCAACCGGGACCTCGGGATATGATGGTCCTCGAGAAATAGCACTTGACACCATAACGAATCGAGTGTTTGTTTCTACATATGCTTCAGATATTCGCATCGGATCATATATCAGTGGTAATGTATTGGGAATTTTGGAACCAATGGGAAAACCTGAAGGATTGGCAATTATTGATGGTAAGCTTTGGGCTTGCAATGCCTATAAGAAAGGAGAATATGCTCCAGATTCGACAATTGCCCAGTTTGATATTGGTTTGACTTCAGTTCAAGAAAAGGCAGACTCACGCATTTCAATTACTTTGAAGCAGGGTATGTGTACAATCATCTCTGAAGAGAACTTTACAAATGCGGATATACGAGTTATTGATGCACATGGCAAAGTAGTTGTGTCAAGAGCCATGTCGGGTCATTCTTTACAATTCTCTATGCAAGATTTTCCACAAGGATTATATGGCATTCATGTGAATGCAGCCAAGACTACAATGAATGAATTGCTTTTGCACTTGCAATAATCCATAAATCCCCAAGATTCTCGGTGAAAAGGGAAGAATTATGGTATTTTTGCACATCATTGAATTCTTCCCGGTGAAATGATGGATCTCTATTTCTTAAGACATACAACCGTAGCGGTTGATAATGATGTTTGCTATGGTCAAACCGAAATTCCTGTAGCTTCAAGCTTTTTACAAGAAGCTTCTGATACTATGAAGCTTGTGCCCGATAAAATGCATGCGGTGTATTTTTCGAGTCCGACCCGTCGTTGCATTCAGCTGGCAGAGTTCATCAGCAAAAGACCTGCAATGCAGGATGATCGATTGTCTGATTTGAATTTTGGTGCATGGGAAAGAAAAAAATGGGAAGAGATCGATGAA
>JBIKKD010000199.1:0-3360 GCA_044360565.1 Kapaibacterium sp. (SeqCode) | reverse complement strand
AACTATGAATCACCTTCTCAAACCGACTTCAAAGTTCAATTGTTCCTATTGAAAATCAGCCCATGTAAATTATCCCCAAACGGCTTATAAAACACATGATTTTTCCTAATTTTGCAGTCTCGGAATTGTGTAGACCTTGCATTCCGCATGAATTCATCTTAGTCACTACATGAGCATGACAATGAATATTTTCGATTCCCTCGTGGATTATGGGCATGAAGAAGTGCTCTTTTATTCTGATCCAAAAACCGGTTTGCGTGCAATCATCGGTGTACATAATACTGTTCTTGGTCCTGCATTAGGCGGAACAAGAATGTGGAATTATGCCAATGATGGAGATGCATTGACCGATGTACTTAGACTTTCAAAAGGTATGACATATAAAGCGGCGGTTGCCGGCTTGAATCTTGGTGGTGGTAAAGGTGTGATCATTGGTGATGCACGCACTCAAAAATCCGAGGGTTTATTCCGTGCATATGGCAAAGCTGTTGAATCACTTGGCGGAAGATATATCACTGCGGAAGATGTGAATACAAATGTGCGTGATATGTCTTTCATCCGTACCGAAACGCAATTTGTCACCGGTGTCGAAGGACCCGGAGGAAGTGGCGACCCATCGCCATTCACTGCCTATGGCGTGTATTGCGGTATCAAGGCAACAGCGAAAAAACAATTGGGTAAGGAATCAGTTTCTGGTATGACTGTCGCAGTTCAAGGTGCAGGAAATGTTGCAAGCTATGTTGTTGAACATCTTGTGAAAGATGGCGCAAAAGTATTGGTTACCGATATTTTCAAGGAAAAAGCTTTGGCATTGGCTGATAGAACCGGTGCAATTTATGTTGAACCCGATTCTATCCTCAGCGTGGAATGTGATATCCTTTCACCAAATGCGCTTGGAGCAATTCTGAATGATGATTCAATTCCACAATTGAAATGCGCATTGGTTGCCGGTGGAGCAAATAATCAATTGGCAGATGAAAAGAAGCATGGAGCGATGTTGAAAGAACGCGGAATTCTCTATGCTCCTGATTATGTGATTAATGCAGGTGGTTTGATGAATGTGGCGAGCGAAGTGGACGGTTACAATAAAGAATCCGTACTCCGCAAAAATGAAGGTATTTATGATACGCTTCTCCGCATTTATGCGATGTCAGAAGAAAGAAGTATCCTCACTGTGGAAGCATCAAATGCATTGGCTGAAGAGCGCATTGCATCTGTTGCACATGTACACAGAACATATTCCGGTAAAACAGTCATCAATCGTTCACAATCTTCTTCCGGTTCATAATGGCCATCAAAAGTGAAGATTCTGCTTCTTTTCCTTTAAGCAATGACCGACAAATAGTCGGAACCAGAAGAAAAGCTCGTGAAAAAGTCATGCAATTACTGGTAGCTTGTTCCAATGATGATATTGCATGGGAAGATGTATTCCCTCATATCGTCAATCGTGATTTCAATTATAATGATCAAGAAACTGAGCCAAAGAAATTGCTCACTCCCGATGAAATCATGGAACTTGAATCCGATACCCGCATCAATTGGGGCGATGATGAGTTGATTTTCATTCGTGAATTAACCGCATTTACGCTTGAAGAATTGGAATATTCCGATGGACTCATTGAACGATTTGCGCAAAATTGGGAGCTTGATCGCATCGCATTGATCGATCGCATACTCCTACGCATGGCAATTGCTGAATTGATTCACTATGCGCAGATTCCAACGAAAGTAACAATCAATGAAATCATTGAATTGGCAAAAGGATATTCCACTGACAAGAGCAATGTCTTCATCAATGGCGTGCTTGATGCAGTGGTGCTTGAATTGACAAATTCCGAACGCCTCAAAAAAAGTGGGCGCGGTTTGCAAGATCATTAAGAGGATAAAGTAAAACCATGAAAGCGATCATACCTGTTGCAGGAGTGGGAACAAGACTCAGACCTCACACATATACTTTGCCAAAAGTATTGCTGAATGTCGCAGGCAAACCTATTCTTGGCCATATCTTAGATGCACTACAAGCTCATGAAATAGATGAAGCAACAATCATCGTCGGCTATATGGGTGATCTTGTTGAAGAATATGTTCGCAAACATCATACACTCAAAGTCAATTTCATTTATCAAGAAGAAAGACTTGGTCTGGGACATTCCATTTGGATTGCTAGAGAAAATATCATGGGTGATGAACCTTTGCTTATCATTCTCGGTGATACCATTTTTGATGTGGATCTCAGTCTTGCCACAAATTCCGGTTTCTCCACGCTCGGCGTAAAAAGCGTTGAAGATCCCAGAAGATTCGGCGTTGTTGAAATGGAAAAAGGTTTTATCTCAAGATTGATTGAGAAGCCTGAAAATCCAACAACAAATCTTGCTTTGGTAGGACTCTATTTTATCAATAATCCGGCATTGCTTGTCAATTGTTTGGATGAAATGATCGAAAAAAATATTCGTACTCGTGATGAATATCAATTGACGGATGCTTTACAAATGATGATTGATCGTGGCGAAAAGTTTACAACATTTCCCGTTGAAGGTTGGTATGATTGCGGGAAGCCCGAAACACTTCTCTCAACAAACAGATATTTGCTCGATGGAATGTCAGCTCCAAAACCAATTGATGGAACTGTCATTATTCCTCCGGCATTTATTTCATCAAAAGCGCATGTGGAAAGATCAGTGATTGGTCCTTATACCACAGTGGCGGCGGGTGCCAAGGTTGTTGACAGTGTGGTAAAAGATTCTATCATTAGCGATGGCGCAACCGTTACGGCCTCAATGCTGGAACAATCAATCATTGGCAATAATGCAATCGTCAAAGGTAAATTCTCCAGACTGAATGTTGGAGACTCCAGTGAGATTGATAGAAGTTAAGTTTTCATTCACAACTATTTTCTGAATACATGGCATATCTTTTTACATCTGAATCTGTGTCGGAAGGACATCCCGACAAAATTTGTGATCAAGTCTCCGATGCAGTACTCGATGCAGTACTAGAAGAAGATCCAACCGGAAGAGTTGCTTGTGAATGTTATGCAACAACAGGCATGATTGTGGTCGGTGGTGAAATCACAACGAATACATATATCGATTTACCTAAACTTGTGAGAAAAGTGATCCGTGAAATTGGATATACAAAAGCCGAATATAGATTTGATGCTGATTCATGTGCGGTGATCAATGTCATCAATAAGCAATCAGGTGATATTGCTCAAGGCGTGGATACAGGCGGAGCAGGTGATCAAGGAATGATGTTTGGTTATGCCTGCAAAGAAACACCTGAATATATGCCCGCGGCACTGATGTATTCACATAAATTGGTTGAGAAATTGGCAGATATCAGAAAGAATCATCTTGAACT
>JBIKKD010000034.1:0-10674 GCA_044360565.1 Kapaibacterium sp. (SeqCode) | reverse complement strand
TTGCCTGATACTCAAAGACAAAGAGTGCAAGAGCAATTTCTTAAAGAAGAATCTCCGATTCTCATTGCAACGAATGCATTTGGAATGGGAGTGGATAAATCAAATGTGAGAGTCGTGATTCATTGCGATATCACTTTGACTTTGGAATCATATTATCAAGAATCAGGAAGGGCAGGTCGAGATGGGAAAGATTCTGACTGCATAGTACTATATCATCCCAAAGACAGAGATTTGATGGATTTCTTCTTATCCTGCACATATCCATCCAAACAAGACATCATTTCGGTGTACAATGTACTATTTGCACAAACTCCAATCTATGGATATCTGACTCAGCCGATTCTACTCTCTCCGGAGCAAATTGGAAATGCTTGTGGGATTCATGCGATTCAAGTGAATACGATACTTGGAATATTGGAAAGAAATCAAGTATTGAGCAATGCCGGAAATAAAAAGTCAAATGCAATGATTCGTATCATTGCTGAGCAAGAAGAATTAAAAGAAAGAATCGTAAAAATGCATGATCATGATCGTGGAATCATGATGGCACTTCTTCGGATGTTAGGTCCCGAATCAATGCTTCGTTCAGTTCCATTTGATATGGAAAAAATGATCAGAACATATCACTTGCAAAAGATATATGTTCAAGAGGCACTTCGAAAATTTGAGCAATCAGGTCTCATCAAACTCGGACAATCAGCTGTACATTCAGGTATCATGCTATTACAACAACGATTTCCTCCGGAAGAAGTACCAATCGATTTCATTGCATTGCAAAAAAGACATGAACATGCACTGGACAAATTGGATTCTGTAATCACATACATGGAAACAGAGATTTGCAAGCAAAGATATTTGCTTGATTATTTCAGAGATGTTTCGAATACCATCACCACTTGTGGTTCATGTTCTTCATGTACAGTCAATGAAGATGTATCATTGCATGAACAAGACACCAAAGATATTTTTGTCAGACATTCTCTATTGCTTCAAATCCAGGAATTGAATGGATATTTTGGCAAAAAAACCATCATGTCTTGTATTCTTGGAGACGACAAGGATACCAATGTCAAAAAGTATCAACTACAACAATCAAAAGTGTTTGGTCGACTTCGAGGCTATGCAATGTTTTCTGTCAGAGATGCCTTTGAATCGCTATTGGAAGAACATTTCGCCGAGAGTAGTCATGGAGATTATCCTGTGATTTCCATAACGGGAAAAGGAAAAAAAATATTAAAAGAACAGATTGTTCCTTTACAGATTAAACTTCGTTCGGATCCTCAGAAAGTATTGTTGAAGGCACTTGAAAAAGTAAGAGCTTCCATTGGGAAACAAGATCCAATGATTCATACATACTTTACTGATACTCTACTGGAATTACTGAGTATTACAAGACCAAACACTATTGAGGATTTGGTGAATATATGTTCGATCCCCAGGGATTTAGCCAAAATTTATGGTCCATTATTCATTGCTGAAATATTGAATTCAAAAACTTCGCAAAGCATGGAGTCCGAATTGTCTCCTACGGTGCGTATTACATATGCATTTATCAAACAAAATTGTTCTTTGGATGAAATTGCAAATTCTCGTAGCCTGACAATTGGTACAATCGCTCAGCATGTTCAGCAATTGATTGAGTCAGATCAAGAAAAGGAATGCTCATATCTGATTTCAAAAGAATTACTAAGAGATATGTCCAAACTATATCAACGCATGCCATTTGCATTGCTAAAACAGTATCGAGCTGAACTTGGTGATGGCTATGAGTTCGCGGAATTGAGAATCGCTTTGGCTTTGATAAAAAAAGGTGTCAGAGCATAGGATCATGCATTCAGTTCTTTAATCAAATGCATCATTTTATTGGCTGTGAATTCCCATGAATGATTTTTTTCAATAAAGGATCTAGCATTTCCCCTCAATTCTCTTGATAAGTCTGGGTTTTCCATCAAATTGGAAATTTCTAGGATCCATTCTTCTTTTGTAGAGCATATAATGAGTCCGTCTTCCCTCTTGGCCAAGATCCCTTCTGCAGAAACAGTTGATGCGATAACGGGCAAACCGGCTGACATTGCTTCAAGGATTTTTATGCGAATTCCTCCGCCCACAAATAGTGGTGCAATATATATCGAGGCTTTATTGAGTTCTACATTGATATCTTCAACATATCCTTTTCCAATGAGTCCGGGAATTATTCCATTCCTATAGTGTTCGGGCATATGCTTACCAAGCAAGACCAATTCAGTAGAAAATCGTTTCTGGATTTCAGGTAAGATCTCAGCAATGAACCAGTCCAATGCTTCCACATTATGAACCCAATCATAAGTCGTGGCATGTATCAATCCATGAATTGATTTGGTCACATGTATAGGCTTGAATACTGATGTATCAACTCCAACGGGAATATATGATGCAGAAATGGCAGAATGAAAAGATGATATTATTTCAACATCAGATTCGGTAATCATAGCCAAATGAGTAGCCTTTGAGCAGAGTTCGATTTCCATATTACGAAGTTTCTTTGCTTGCGATTGGATAAACCATTTTCGAGGATCAAATATGGAAAGTCGATCGGCATAGCGCTCCCAAATCACATGCTCTATATTGTGCATTCTGACAATGCATGGTACATCTGCAAGTTCTGAAGCATATAATCCAATCTCTGCCATGGCCGTATGATCACACAAGATTGCATCAAATGATTCCTTTTGCAAGGCGAGTTTTATCGCATGTTTAAGTTCTAGAGATCTATGTTTTCTTATATACAGAGGTGCCTGATCATCAAATAAAGATGTAAGAATGGCAATTGGCGTATTTCGGGTATTATGTAGAATACATGAGCATTTTGCTCCGGTATATTGCTCAAAGCTTTGGATTTGTTGGTCATTTGGCATTGTATGAACAAGACAAAACACATGTACTTCACATGAAGAAGACACCAATGCCCGAGTCATATTGGCAATGCTGATTTTCCCACCATCACTGAGAGGAAAAGGAAATTGAGGTGATAATTGCAGTATCTTCATTGAAAATTAAGGAGATACAAATGTAGTGTAACACTTTTTATTCTGTTTTGTCATTGTGAAAACTATCTGTAATTTTGATGTCAAAGCAGCATAATCGTATCCTAATTTACACAATAAAGGTACTTAAAATGAATAGATCTATGAGACTATTTAAGATCTTGACTCCACTTTGCATGTTCATGGTTTCCTTGACATCGCATGAATCGGTTCAAGCGCAATCTCATCGTTCCCCGGAGAATAATCCTCCTCAGATCACCGGCAAGGGTTCAAATGTAAAAACTCCTACAACTCAGAAAGTCTTGGTTGCGTATAGCCATGGAGACCCAACAGTTGAGGAACAGTACACACTCGAGCTCATGAACAGAGCCAGAGCCAATCCAAATGCTGAAGGCATCCGTTTGGTTGATACACCTGATCCAGATGTACAAAGTGCAATTGGATTTTTCAGCATCAGCAAAAGTCTTGTAAAATCTCAATTTGCCACTTATCCATCAAGACCACCTCTGGCATTTCATCCAAAATTGATTGATTGTGCTCGTGGACATTCAACAGACATGAAAAACAATGACTTCCAATCTCATTCAGGATCCAATGGAAGTTCTATGACGAATAGAATAAATGGTGTTGGTTATTCAGGATGGACAGGAATTGGTGAGAATGTATTTTCTTATGCCAAGAATATGTGGCATGCACATGCCGGTTTCAATATCGATTGGGGTGCAGACAATCAAGTCACTCTCGGTCACAGAAAGAACATCATGAATTATGAAGGTGCTCTGTATACTGAAGTTGGTGTTGGTGTCATGGAAGACAATAATCCCGCTACTCAAGTTGGAAAATATATTGTCACGCACAATTTTGGTGCTCGTGGTGATAAATATGTGACAGGCGTAGCTTATAAAGACAATAACAATAATGGTTTTTATGATATGGGCGAAGGCCTCGCAGGAATCAAAGTTGAATTGTCCAAAGGTAATTTCTTTGCCACTACTTCAACTTCCGGTGGTTATGCAATTCCTGTTACAGGATTAACAGGTTCTGTCACCGTAACAGCAACCGGAGCAGGTCTTGGCGGAGTTGTCACAAAAACGGTATCACTCCAAGGTCAAAATGTCAAAGTTGATATTACATCAGCTCTTCCAGGCATGGTATCACTCATTACTCCTCCACATGAGCAAACTGAAGTTTCAAAAGACATCAGCTTTGCTTGGTATAAGAGTTTGGGTGCGACGATATATAATTTCGTACTCGCAGACAATGAAGCATTTGATTCACCTATTCTTAATATTGAAACAACTGATACTTCCAAAGCAGTATTTGAAACATTGAAAAATGCAAAAGACTATTACTGGAAAGTTCGCGCTAAAACGCAAGCAGGTTGGGGTGATTTCTCAGAAACATTCATGTTCCAAATCAGAATCTATCCAAAAGATTGTGAGATTCTGTATCCAAAAGAATTCGAAGCAATTTATCGCGATACAGTTTCATTGACATGGAAGAAAAATGATCCAACTGCTAAGCGCTATTGGATTCAACTTGCCGGTAATGAATATTTTGAAGATATCTTGCTTGAAGATTCAAATCTTGTTGACACTTCGAAGAAGATTACTGTTGATTATGACATGACTTATTATTGGAGAGTTAAATCTTTCAATGGTGACTTGTGGAATGAATTTACAGATCCGGAAATCTTCTATACCGTTCAAGTACCTGCAGGTATCGTTCCTGTTTCCCCCGTAGATGGATTTGCAACTGCCAATAGAAATATTCGTTTCATTTGGCGCAAAGACTATATGGATACAGAGGAACTGAAGAATAATGTATTTCTCCCGAAAGGTCTGTTTTATTGGTTTGAATTGGCAGAAGACAAAGATTTCACAAAGATGTTCAAGCAGGACTCTTTACTTCGTGATACCTCCATATTTGTTGGAAACTTGAAAGTTGGTCAGACTTATCATTGGAGAACAAAAGCATATCATGAGATGGGATATGGTCCTTTTGGCGTAACAAATTCTCTCACGATATCATCCCCTTCTTCAGTTCAAGAAGATTTACTCCGTTCAGGAATTACAATGAGTTCGATTGATGGTGGTTTGCTCCTTACATCTGCTCAAGAAGAAATGGAAATTTCCATCTTCACCATTGATGGTAGATCATTGGGATCAGTCAAGGCGCAAGGAAAACATTTCATACCATGCGATCAGCAAGGAATGAATTATGCGCTTATTCGATTGCGAAATGCGCATCATATGATACCAATCAATTGTATCAAATAAATGAAAGCCCTCAAGTCCAAAACTTGAGGGCTTTTTTTATTCTTGGTCAAGATATCGTTGATATAAATCCGGTCTTAACTTTTTTGTTTTTTCTTTTGATTGATTCAATCGCCAATTATTGATGAGTGCATGATTACCGCTTCGTAATACATCCGGTACTTCCATATCCCTGAATTTGGCGGGTTTTGTAAAATGAGGACAATCCAATAATCCATCATTCATGAATGCATCAGTCAATGCTGATTCAGCATCTCCCAAAACTCCCGGAATGAGACGAACAATTGCATCAGTCATAAGTAAAGCAGGTAATTCACCACCGCTAAGCACAACATCACCAATCGAAATTTCACGAGTGATCAATGTATCACGAACACGCTGATCAATTCCCTTATAATGTCCAGCAAGTATGATGATATTCTGTTTCAATGACAATTCATTTGCCATTTCTTGATTGAAAACAGGTCCATCAGGACTGGTATAGATAATCTCATCATAGTCCCTTTCACTCTTCAATCGTTCAATGCAATCAAAGATGGGCTCGCATTGCAAAATCATCCCTGCTCCCCCACCAAATGGAGTATCATCTATATGCTTATACTTACCTTTTGCATAATCATGGAGATTATGCGTGAAAATTTCTACGAGTGACTTCTCTTGTGCTCTTTTAAGTATGCTCGTTTCAAGAGCGGATACGAAAATATCCGGCACAGCAGAAATAAGATCTATTCGAATGATGGGCATAATTTCAACCAAGTTGTCGAAAAAGATGTACGAGATATGGCGCTTGACTTGTTATGATATAGAGAAAAAAGAAAACCAAGAAAGCATCCCACATTGTTTTTGTGCGAAGTCTCATGCCGGTTGCCAATACTGATGCAGAGAATACAATGCTTATGATGATTGGATCGGGCGTCTCATGAAGAATCATGAAGACATATATCGTTGCAAGTATCGGCGTGCAAATCATGATGATCCAATCGCTGAATCCTCTTCTGCGCATGAACTCAGCAAAGAAACCAAACCAATACACAATACCGGACAATAAAGGAATCAATAGACCGAAAGCATGAAGCAATCCAATCTGATAATCACCATTCAGAAAGCCATAGCAGAATCCAAAGAGTAGTCCTCTGAACGCAGTAGAAAAAAACTTACTGTCCAGTGCATTAGGGATGATGCCGATTGCAGATGGATGAATTGTTAGCATCGTAAGAAGTAAAGAGATCATGATAGGATACATGACCAATGAAGGTATGAAATATGCACAAGTCAATACAATCAAAGCGCCATAGAGTCCGAATGAAACTTCATGATTCAACATGAAATATCTCGATTCAGAAAGTAATGAACGCTTTTGAGTTGATGATGTGATTGACAAGAAATCAGTCCTTTTTTTCTTGCAATGAAGCAATATGATTCAATACATGCTCTTTCATGGCATTTTCCACTTCTTCATGGGCAGTGCCTTTAATCATGTGAGCCAATTGAGGACAATAACTGGCATAATTAGCTCCATTGTCATAACGGCGAATGAGGATATCATAGTCCGCCGGATTGGTGCTTGTATATGTTTCCATGTCAATACTCCGAATTATCGTAAAAACTTAAGGTGTCAACGGACAAAATTACGGTAATTACCCGTAAATTTGTTGTAAATACCTATTCATCTTCAATGATTGTCATGAATACTCTCAAAGCATATCTCGGGGCAGGTTGTTTTTCTATCAGATACTTCCCCATTTTCACATGTATTTTTCTGCTTTTTGCTCAATCGACATATGCGCAGATCAGATATTCAATGGTGAGAATACCTGCAAATGAAGTCAAACATATGCAAGATCTCTTCGATCTTGGTGTGGATGATGATCATGGCATTCGTAAAATCAATGGATACTATGAATGTATCATCAGCGATCATGCAAAGAAGCAACTCCGGTCCGGAAATATTACTGTTGAAACAATTGTTGCTGACATGGAGTCATTTTATGAAGCCCGTTTGAAAACAGATTATGCTCGCTTCATGAAGGAATTGAATCAGGGATCAATTCTTGCTCCAAAGAATTTTGTATCGGGTACTATGGGTGGTTATTATACATTCGAAGAGATCCAACAACAGATGTCACGCATTGCACAATTCGCAGGTGCATCATTTATCAAGAGTGATACGATTGGGACATCTCATGAGAATAGACCAATTATTGCTTGGATATTTGGAAAAGACCATGATGCTAAAAAACCTCGCACTCTTCTGACTTCATTGCATCATTCTCGTGAGCCAGGTGGAGCGACAACGCTTTTATACTTTTTATGGGATTTATTCGAAAGAGCAAAGCAGAATGATCCGGAAGCACAGTATCTACTCAATGAAAGAACGCTAGTGATTGCTCCATGCATCAATCCCGATGGATATGCATTCAATCAACAGCAGAGACCCGAAGGCGGTGGACTCTGGAGAAAAAACAGAAAAATTATCACGAATGATATATTTGGTGTGGATCTCAATCGTAATTATGGCCCTGAATCTTTTTGGAATGCCAATAATGGTGGCTCTTCCACCGATCCAAGAAATGATACTTATCGAGGAGAGGCGCCATTCTCCGAACCTGAAACACAAGCCTTGCGCAATCTCATTGATTCCTATGTATTTGGTTGCATTCTCAATTATCATACCTATAGCAATTTGCTTATCTATCCTTTTGCCTCACTTAGTCAGGAAACAAAAGATTCCGCAACTTTTCGTGGATTTTCTGCTGATGCAACCAGATTCAATGCCTATTCCGCAGGAAGGGATCTCGAAACGGTCGGCTATACAACCAGAGGGAATTCAGATGATTGGGCATATCATGCACATGATGCACTCGCATTCACGCCGGAAGTCGGTGCTATCACCGATGGTTTTTGGCCTTCCCCACTGCGCATCATTCCTCATGCACAAGAAAATCTACACATGAATTATCAAGCATTATGGAGCTCAGGTTCGAATCTTTGTATCAGACTTGCTGAGGTAAAGATAGATTCACTCCAAGATCCTCTGAATGCAAATGGATCATTGGAAATCGACGTGCAGAATATCGGCAGACTCAATCTCGAAGAACAATCCATTGTGATTGTGAAATCTCTCCGAGAAGATATCAAACTCATTGATACCATAATCACCATTCCAAATATTGCATCAGGAGAACGCATCAAGCGCTTTATTCAATATGAAGTTAAGAACAATTATAGAAATGGAGACCCCGCCAGATTTCTTGTCACCAGAGTACAGCATGGAATAGCAAGAACAGATACTACGATTGTATCCTTATATCTTCCAACTGTGTTTTCATTGTTCACAAAAGCGAGCGATACTCTTTCTTTCAGTAGAGATGAGTGGACTGCCACAATACTGAAGGATGGAACTGTAATGTTGGAGGATAGTCCCGGAAGTCAATATATTCCCGAATTCAACAATTATGCAGAGTATTCTTCTGATATAGATTTGAATCAATTCCGACAAGTATACCTTCAATTTGAAACTCGCTGGAATATTGAACCATTGGGCGATTTTGGTGTTGTGCAAATAAGCACTGATCAAGGGAAAAATTGGTCATTCCTTCGTACCTCACGAATGGTGAAAGGCAGTGGTATTCAAGGTGGAAAGCAAGAGGCTATCGGTTTTGGATTTCAAGGAAATATGCCTGAATGGGAATTTCAAAAAGCTGATCTTACCCCATATCTGAAAAGTAAAGTGCGCTTCAGATTTGGTATGCTTTCAGATCGTGGAGCTGAGTTTGACGGTTTTGCCGTAAAGAATGTGCGAATGATTGCCTATGTCGACTCTTTCAGTTCCGTTGAAGATGTCAACATGAATCAATTACATGTAGAAGTATTTCCATTGCCAGCACAAGACATTGTCTATCTCAATCTCTCAAGGAATGAACAATCTTCACCACTCAATGTTTCTGTATCAATTCATGATCAAGTGGGGCGTGAAGTGATTCCATCGCAAGATGAAATACTCTATGAAAAGGATATGATCATACCAATTGATTTGAGTGCATTGTCCGGGGGCATATATGTGGTTCGCATCAAGAGTGGATTTGGTGATGTTCAAAGTATCACTGTTCCAATCATTCGATGAATAATTATGTTCACATAATGAATTCATGGATAACAAGAGTAATATTCGGTGTCACTCTATGCGTATTCGGGATCATCATGGATGTCACTTTCTTACATATAGAAGGACAACCAATGACATTGATGATACTTCTTCTTGGTATGATTGCATCTGAGGAATTGCGTGGTGGATCATATGCAACAATGGGTTTTTCCATTGATTCATATATGTTGAAGGATTTTGGTACCGGCTTATTCATGGGAATTATACCAATTATCTTTCTCATTGTATTGTATTCAATGTATGCATGGATTGACCTGAAATGGAATTCACAATTTGAAATGGCATCTATTCTTCCCATCATTTCATTTGCCATCATAGAAGAATTGATTTTCCGAGGAATCATTTTTCAGGCGCTTGTTGAGAGATTCGGCATGATTACAATATCTCTCTTATTCGCATTATTTTTCAGCATGGCACATCTTGCAAATCCCAATTTCGAGCCAATTGCAATGTTGAATACATTTCTCGTTAGTCTTGTCTTCTCTTATTCTTGGTATCATACGCGTGGTTTGTGGCTTCCGATTCTTTTACACATTTCGTGGAATCTCATGCTATATCTCATGGGGATGACATTAAGCGGAATGGTATTGAAAAATTCATTGTACTTAACCTCTCTATCAAGTGAAATTCCGACACCTTGGCTGAATTCGTATTATGGAATTGAAGGAACGGTATATTGTACAATTGTATTGATTCTCTTTTTCCCGATCATACAAATGCTTCCACAATCACCAATCAGAATGGCTAAACTATTCCGTTTGAATTATGCCATCAATGATGCATCATCTGCAGGAGAAATGTATGAAGACTAAATTCACATCCGGTATTCAAAAGACAATACTAAAAATCATATTTCCAATCATCATGCTCTTCGCGCAGCAAGAATCAATGCATGCACAATGGGTAATGATGCGCTCCGATGCCGATTCTCTCGTGCAAATGGGTGCTGTGATGATTTATAATATGGAATTCGATGCCGCTTCAGCATTATTCGGAAAAGTGATTGACATGTATCCAAAGCATCCCGCAGGTTATTTTTTGGATGCAATGGTTGAATGGTGGCGCATACAAGCCGATAGAAGAAAGAAAAACAATGATGAAATATTTCTCAATAAATGTGGTCAAGTGATTGTGCTTTGTGATGAATTGCTCGAAGCAAATCCAAAAGATCTTTCAGCATTGTTTTTCAAAGGAGGAGCTCTTGGTTTTC
>JBIKKD010000197.1:0-3396 GCA_044360565.1 Kapaibacterium sp. (SeqCode) | reverse complement strand
CCGATTCCAATTCGACCAGGCGGACCTCAAGATCCAGATGAATCTCCTGTATCAGTTGATGAAGACATTGCAGGCATTGCCATCGGAAATTATCCCAATCCATGTGATGTCTCAACATTAATCCACTATGTGATTGCCAAAGATGCAATCGTTACGCTCACTATTCATGATGTTACCGGCAATGAAGTCATGCGTCCGATAGATGCCATACAATATCCTGCAGGACCCTATGCCGCTCAGGTGAATACAATACAATTGCCTTCGGGAAATTACTATTACAAAATCCAATTGGGATCTCAAATCATCACGCGCTCATTCATCATCATTCATTGATGATCTCGGAGAATATCTGTACATGCCCAAGCAATCACCACAAAAAAAACATATCATCATCACTCATGCACGCGTGAATAATCTCAAGGACATTTCTTGTGAGATTCCTCGCAATGCATTGACAGTCATATCCGGTGTGAGCGGTTCCGGAAAATCGTCTCTCGCTTTTGAAACACTCTATGCCGAAGGACAAAGAAGATTCGTGGAATCACTTTCTTCTTATGCCAGACAATTTCTTGATCGTATGAATAAACCCGATGTGGAAAGCATCACGGGTTTACCTCCCGCAATTGCAATAGAGCAAAGAGGTTTTGCACGAAATCCACGATCAACCGTTGCCACGCAAACAGAGATTTATGATTATCTCAGATTATTGTATGGTCGTATTGGCACTACAATCTGCACATGCGGTCGGGAAGTGAGGAAAGACACTCCTGCTCATGCGGCAAGTGTGATTTCAGAATGGAATGAAGGAGACAGACTTTATATTCTCTTTCCGATTCATATAGGTGAGCATTCATTCGAACATGCCATTAAATCCCTCATCGAAAATGGATTCTATCGCGCTGTCATGCCAGCAAGTTCAGATGTCATTGATTTGCAGGAGCATGTCCATGCTTCAATTGAAGATGCTGATCAAATGCTCATGCTGGGAGATCGCATCATCATCAAGAAAGATGAAGCATTTGTCTCGCGATTGACAGAATCATTGGAAACAGCATTCTCCCTCGGACATGGAAGAGTGACCGTCAGAAATATCTCATCGATGGAAGATGCCTGCTTCAGCAATGTGCATGAATGCGCATTTTGCAATATCGAATATCAAGAACCAGAGCCACGACTATTCTCTTTCAATAGTCCATTCGGGGCTTGCAAGACCTGTCAAGGATTTGGTAGAAGCGTGGGACTTGATACATCTCTCGTAATTCCCGACATGCATTTATCACTCCAGAAAGGTGCGATTCATCCATTTCGAACTGCAGGATTTACGGAGTATCATAGAGACTCATTGGATTTTGCCAGAAGACATTCCATTCCGGATGCCATACCATATTCTATGCTCACTGAGCGACAGCGTACCATGCTTTGGGAAGGTGATGCATTATTTCCCGGAATCAATGGATTCTTTGCTTATGCGGAAGAAAAAGCAGCAGCAAAAGTGGGGTATCGAGTTTTGCTATCACGCTATCGTGGGTATACCACTTGTCATGAATGTAATGGTGCGAGACTTCGAAAGTCGGCACGCAGAGTCTTCGTCGCAGGAAAGATTTTACCCGAAATTATTCGCATGACTATTGCCGATGCTTATGCATGGTTTGATGCATTAGAGGTTTCTGAATCTCAATTCAAAATTGCGGAAATGGTATTGAAAGAAATTCATTCTCGACTTCGCATGCTTGTTGAAATTGGCTTGGAATATATTACACTCGATAGAATGGCCCATACGCTCTCAGGTGGTGAATCTCAACGCATCACACTTGCAACATCGCTTGGTAGTTCATTGGTGGGAACTCTTTATGTACTCGATGAACCTAGTATAGGATTGCATCATCGTGATACATGGCGTTTGATGCAATTGCTCAAAAGACTTCGCTCGCTTGGCAATACCGTCGTCGTGGTTGAACATGATCCTGAAATCATTGCATCTGCAGATCATGTGATTGACATCGGACCAAAAGCAGGTGAACTTGGCGGTGAAATCATGTTTTCCGGTACCGTGAAAGACATGCTCGCATCGAATGAATCTCTGACCGGACAATATCTATCGGGAAAAAAGAACATCGATATTCCAAAGAAAAGATCAAAGGGTAATGGTCACTTCTTGGAAATCATTGAACCCAAAGAGCGTAATTTGAAAGGTGATACTGTATCCATTCCACTTGGTTGCATCACTGTTGTGACAGGTGTTTCGGGATCCGGAAAGAGTACACTGGTTCATGAAGTTCTTGCCCCTGCATTGAAGAAAAAGTATGCCGGATTTGCGGGTTCCATCGGAGCATGCAAAGATATTCTTGGTGCGGGAAATCTCCAAGCTGTCGAAATCGTAGATCAATCTCCGATTGGAAAATCGTCTCGTTCAACGCCTGTAACATATACAAAAGCATTTGATGCGATTCGTGATCTTTTTGCTGAAACACCGGCTTCAAAACAATTGGGATGGCGCGCAGGACATTTCTCTTTCAATGTGCCCGGTGGTCGTTGTGAGACTTGTGAAGGTGAAGGAAGCGTCACGGTTGAAATGCAATTCTTGCCTGATATCACATTGCCTTGTGAATCGTGCAAGGGAACAAGATATAAAAAAGAAGCTCGAGACATCAATTATAAAGGTGCATCAATTGTAGATGTTTTGGGAATGACAGTGCATGAAGCACTCGCATTCTTTGCCGGTAATAAGCGCATCATCAATAAATTGCAAGTGCTCTCTGATGTCGGTTTGGGTTATGTTCGCCTTGGTCAGCCTAGCACGAAATTATCCGGCGGGGAAGCACAAAGAATCAAGTTGGCAACAGCCATCGATGATTCAAGAAGTGAAAAAACTCTCTTTGTATTTGATGAACCAACCACAGGTTTACATCTGGATGATATCAATACTTTGCTCATGTGTTTTCGGGCTTTGGTGGATAAAGGTCATTCAGTAATCATCATCGAACATCATTTGAATATCATTGCCGCAGCGGATTATGTGATTGATCTCGGACCCGAAGCAGGGGAGGAAGGTGGCTATGTGATAGCGTCCGGCACACCAGAGGAAATCATGAAAGAAAAACGCTCTCATACCGGAAAGGCATTGAAAACAGTCCTTATTTAAGCATCTATACCGTATTTTACATACATGAATATCACCTTCAAGCACATATTTCGCATAGTGATCACGATGGCCATCGTGATTGGATCATCGTATTTTGCTTTGCAGAATATCAATCTGGATATACTCTTTTCAACTTTGTTGAATGCAAAATATGAGTGGGTGCTGCTTTCCATACCGGTCATGTTGATATCCCATTGGCTCAGGGCATTGCGTTGGAAAACCATGCTTTCACCGGTTGTTGAAAAGCCATCATT
>JBIKKD010000033.1:0-10731 GCA_044360565.1 Kapaibacterium sp. (SeqCode) | reverse complement strand
GCGAAGCGAGCAGTATGCCTTTTCGCAGGTTCATCAGCAGAAATAGAGATCGCAGAAATCACTACAAATGAGCAAAGTATGATGAAATAACGCATGAGTATTCCTTATGTAGAGAATTACCCTACTTTACCCCAAAAGATTGTGCCAAACACTGTTTTTTGAGAATTTTCTCAAGTTATTCTTCAAAAAACGCCATAAAAAAAGGCCCGTCTTGTGAACAGGCCTCATTTTCAGTCTTGTTTAATCACTTGTCGCATCAAATGTTTCCCGTCTCGAGTTTGCATTCGAATCATATATATGCCCGCTGGAACATCTTGTAAAGAATAATCAAATCTCTCATTTGTGAAGGGTCCTTGCTGTGTGAACACTTCTTGACCCATCAATGAGAAAAGTGAAATGGATTCTATTCCTGCTGACATAATTCCATCAATGGATATCATCGATTGCGTTGGATTCGGCATGATGCTAAGTCCTGCATATTCGGAATCATTGACGGAGGACAAAATTTCAGTGCTAAGTGGAATGGTATATTCACCCTTCGCAGAAGTCACGCGAAGTCCTGCAGTATATGTTCCACTTTGATCTGCATTAAATGATACTACGATAGGCCTACATTCACCAAAAGGCAAAGTAAGTGGGAAAGTCGGTGGATTTTTCAGTGAGAATTTATCTGAACCAATGATTGAAATTCCGGTAATCTCAGCATTCTTGCTTCCTGTATTACAGAGTTGATAGGTTGTGTCTTTACTCTGCATTCCTGCTGCAATCGTGCCAAATGTGAAAGCAGTAGTGTCAATCCTTTCAAAACAACTTTTCGCGATAAGAGGAAGCACTTTATCACCGGTTGTTGAATTGCTTTTGATGGTGATATCAGCGGTATTCGAGATATTCTCGCCTGCAGTGAATGATACCGAAACATCAGTTGTTTGACCAGGTGTCAAAGTCAGGGTCGTACCACCAACAATCGCAAATAGTGAAGATTGTGAACCTGATATTTGCATGCCGGTGATTATCAGATCAGACTCTCCTTCATTCTTGACCAATCCTTGTATTGTCTTGGTATCTGTTGTGCCTTTATCAATACAACCAAAATCAATGGAAGATTGAGACAAAGCAATGCGAGGTCCGCTTGGAGCTTTTGTGATGGACAAGATTGCAGGTGTGGAATTCACTGTTTGACATGCATTTGAAATCACACAATCATAAGAGCCGCTGTCGGCAAATGCTGCGCTTGCAATCGTGAGTATGGCATTTGTATCACCACTACGATTCACACCATTTTTTCTCCATTGATATCGAATATCTGAACCACTTGCAATCACTCTCAAAAATGCAGTGGTTCCTACCATTGCTGCAGTATCGCGAGGTTGACGCAAGAAAGCTGGCAATTCTCGAATCGCAAGCATAATAGTTTTCTCGGGTGATAACTCATTGCAGGAATTTCTCACGGCTACGGAATATATTCCCGCATCTGCAGGTGCAAGAGTTGGAATCACCAATACAGAATCTGTAGTGGTGAGAGCGATTCCGTTTTTCTTCCATACATAGGATGTAATTGTGCCACCTGTTCCACTCGCTTTTAAGCGGAATTCTTTTCCTGCACAAATTGTGGTATCATTTGAGAAAGATAAAGTTGCGACAGGACTTGGAATGATTGAAACAATAGCTGAAGCTGAAGTAATTGGTGTTCCGCAATATCCTGTAACTATACAAGTATATGTTCCCGCATCATCAGTTTGCAATGATGAAAAACTAAAATTGGCTCTATTGGAATTTGGAATCGGATTTCCATTTTTATTCCATTGATATATGAGATTAGTACCATTGGCGGCTATCGTCAATTGAGCAGTGGTATTTTTACAACCATTTATAGCAATTGGTTGCAAAGTAATAGCCGTTTGTTCAGCCACAACTAATTGTGCAATCGTGCTAATTACTTGTGAACATCCATTTACCGCACAAGTATAGCTTCCGGCAGAATTCGCATTTACAGAATTGATTGTATATGTTTTTGAAGTTGCACCTGGAATCGGCGTATTATTTCTCGACCATTGGAATGTCAAGAAATTCTCATCAGACTGAACACCGATGCTGAGAGTTTTTGATGTGCCTATGCATGCAGTATCCAAAGGTGTTGGATTCGATGTAATAATAGGAATAGGTAAGATCGAAATTGGTGCAGCGATGGTATCTATCGCAGTTCCATTGATAACTCGTACTCTATAATTTGAACTATATGTCTGATTTGGTGGAATATTCCAGGTATAATTCAGTGTGGAGGCAGGAACAGAGCCAATTTGTGTCCATGGTGCACCACCAGTTGGTGACATTTCGATTGTCGTATTACCACTCAATCCGGAACCTGTCCATGTGATATTCACTGGAGCACTTCTACATACCGTGGAAGCATTCGATTGACTCGTTAATGAAATGCTTGTACCACTTGCTTCAACAATGATTGTCACTTCATTCATCAGATTCCACAAATCACCGGAGGTTCCGCCATTTCCATTAACTGCGTTTCCTGCCATGAACATCGTATAAGTGCCGGGAGTATTAGGTGCTGTCCATGTAAATGCAAATTCCGCTTCCCCACCTGACATATTCACAGGAGAAGTATGAATGAGTTCTCCTCCACTCGATGAGCAATTATTGGTGCCGGAATAGTTTCCCGCATTGATATTGGAGCTATTCTTAATACTAAGATTCATTCCTGCTTTTGTTAATGAATTATGAGCAACAACTGCAGTGAATGAACGGGTAGCACCTGCTTGAACACTGAATGGGCCTGCCCCTTGTCGTAAGAAAACTGATGTGGCACTATTTTGTGATCCATGACAACCGCCACATCCATTTTGTGAACGTCCCGAAATTCCACCGCTGGAAGCGTGCATCGTGGCGGTATATCCGAACAAGATAAAGAGAAGTATAAATATATGTTTCATAAATCAAAACTGTAAAAGTGTATGAGATTATATAAATATCAAGAGATAGTATATCATTTCAAAACTACGGTATTCATCAATCCTTTGCCTTTGATTGCTATTTCCTTTTCAGCGATAACTGTAGTTTCTATCATTCCATCAATATGTATGATAGCATCATAAAACTCTTTTGATACCTGTATTGTTCCTGGTTCCCCATGTGATTCCATTCTCGCGGCAGTATTAACAGCATCTCCCCAGACATCATAACTGAATTTTTTGGTTCCGATTACACCTGCAACAGTCGGACCACTGTGTATCCCAATTCGCACACTCAATGTTTCACCATTAGACATTACGATTGAATTGCATATAGACAAAACATCCTTGGCAAAGCATAACATTCTTTTTTTGTGTTCTTGAGTATCATCACCAATATTACATATCGCCATATAAGCATCACCAATTGTTTTTATTTTCTCTATACCATGTGTATCGGCTATGATATCCAGTTGCGAATACACATCATTGAGTATTTTCACGACTTCAGATGGTGATAGTTTTTCAGAAATAGTTGTGAAACCAACAATGTCTGCAAACATGATTGTCATGTCTTGACATTCTTCTGCAATTGTATTTTCACCTTGAATTATTTTTTCAGCAATTCTGGAAGGTAATATCTCATGAAGCAAATGTTCTTTTTCTTGTAATCTTGCCAATTCAACAGATCGCTTTTCTTCCATTTGATGATACGCTTTCTGAAACTCCATTTCCTTAATTGTATCTCGAACCTCATTGGAATTCAAAGATTCTTTAATGAGAATTGAATCAGAATAATATATAAATGCTTTTTCCCAGTTTCCTTGATATTTATTTAACTCAGAAAGCTCTTTCAGATAGTTCATCTCTATTGATTTTAGTGAATATTCACGCAATGTATCAAGAGAATCTAGCATTAGTTTTTCGGCTTGTTGAATATCGTGATATTTGAATAGTGGATTGCCCAATATCTTTGCTTTTTCTAGCTGAATATCATAATAATCACCCTTTCTATCATACTCAGTCAATATCTGTAAGGCTTGTTCATAGCATGCAAATGCATCATCAAGATTTCCATTGTATTTGTGAACATCGCCCATTGAACCAATGTGTACAGCTTCCGTTCCTCGATTCCCCAATTCTTGATTGATTTCAATTGCTCTTGAAAAATGCATCAATGCTCTGTCTGGTTCATGTCTAGACAACATGATATCACCAAGAATTTCATTCCAGGTTTCAATTCCTCTTTTGTATTCAATTGATTCATGAATTGCTAGAGCTTCCATTAAGTACTTTTCAGCAGTTATATTATCTTTCATTGACAAATGCACTGTTCCTATATGGCCTAGCGCTCTACCAATTCCATCTTTTGCATTATTTTTTTGATGTAGTTCCAATGCACGATTATAATATTCTAATGCCTTTGTATAATCGCCATGTTTAATAAATATGGTAGCTATATTATCACATACAACGGCAAGTTGTTCTTGCTTACCTAATTCAATCGAAAGTGATTCAGAATATCGTAACAATTCCAAAGCTTTTACATCATTGGACATTGCTGAGTGAATAAGTCCAAGATTTCCTGTAATTGTATTCAGGAGATTTTTATCATTGATTTCAATCACAATATCATATGCTTGTTCCAAATAGGATAATGCTTCTGTTAATTTTGTTAATTCAAAATGAAGCAAGCCCAATATATTATAACATCTGAATGTCCTCTTTTGTACTTCTTCATCTGGCATCGAAGAACATAAATCTAGCATCTCTTGCACTATTGGAATTGCATCATTTGCCAAACTTCTTCTGATATATGAAAATGCATGTATTGATAGCATTTCATATATAGTAATGGCATCAACATCTGATTTATGATTTTCTGTAAGATATTCTACCGCAAATAATCTTGCTTCTTCGAATCTACCTTCTTGTAGTAGAAGATTACCATGCTCTATTGGATTAATCATGTTGTTTCAAGGATTATAATATGTTCAAAGATATACAAATAGCAGGTAAATGTAATTGCTTATCCTTGCCACATGCAGAACAGAGTTAATATTCTTATTTTCGTGCACAATTATCATCGGAGATCCTATGTCGGAATTCACAATACCAAGATTAAGTTTATTGGACTTTATCGGCGACGATGCCAATAAACAACATCAATTTTCACAATCCATAGGAAAAGCATTTACAGAAACCGGTTTTGTCATGATTTCAAATCATGGGTTGAATGCCGAAAGAATTGCTATCCTCTATGACCAAATAAAGGCATTTTTTGCATTACCTGAAGAAACCAAGAATTCTTATGAAATTCCTGGTTTGAGTGGTCAAAGAGGCTATACCGGAAAAGGTCGTGAAAAAGCCAAAGATGCCAATACTCCAGACTTAAAGGAATTCTGGCAATGTGGTCAAACTGTGTTGGATAATGATCCGGTAAAACATCAATATCCGGAGAATATCATGGTTTCAGAATTGCCAGTATTTAATGATATCGTCCGCGAAGTCTATGCCGAACTCGAGATAACCGGAATGCAACTTCTCAGAGCAATCGCTCAGTATCTGCATTTACCCGAAACATACTTTAATATTCATGTTCACAATGGTAACTCAATTCTAAGAGCTTTGCATTATTTTCCAATTACAGATCCCGATTCACTGTCTCCGGATGCAGTTCGATCAGCTGCACATGAAGACATCAATCTGATCACTTTGCTTATTGGTGCTAGTGCAGATGGTTTGGAAGTATTAACAAGAGAAGGAAAATGGTTTCCGGTGAGAGCACAAGGTGAAGATATTGTGGTGAATGTCGGTGATATGTTACAACGCCTCACGAATAATGTATTGAAATCAACAACACATCGTGTGGTGAATCCACCAAGAGAATTACTCGGTACTTCTCGATTTTCCGTTCCGTTCTTCCTGCATCCAAAATCCCATATGGATCTTACATGTCTTGAATCATGCATAACGGAAGAAAATCCAAAGCAATATTCAAATATGACAGCTGGTGAATATCTTGATGAGCGACTTCGAGAGATTGGATTAAAAATGTAAAAGAAAAGGCATGATAAATATCATGCCTTATTTTTTATCTATTGATCAAGAGTTTTTCCATCACCGTCTGCTCACCATCATTGTATCTTATCATGTACATGCCATTCGGAAATTCCCCAATCGGAATTTGTGTGGCATATTCCTGATAGGAATCCTGGGCATATGTTGGAACTGAAAATAATCGTGTACCCAATACATCCAACAATTCAATGACACCATTTCTTCCCGGTGAAAGCATTGCTCTGATTGTAATCACATCTTCATTTCCAACTGGATTTGGAAAGACAGACATCATAGATGTATTTCCCATGATTCCTTCAGCAATGTCTGTGAGACTATATACCCTTACAGTAATCATAGTATCTTTGACGCAAGCATGCTTATTTGTCTCTGTCACTTTGATATAGGCCAAACCGGGATCTTTGAAATTGACAAGAATGGAGGAACCACCATTTGAACTTGCTAACTCAGCATTACCAGTCACTTCCCACTGATATATACTTCCATCATGATATTCGGTGTAATATGCATGATTGACTTGTCTTTGATGAATCTTCGTTTGACCAAATATGTCAACAGATGCTTCTGAAACTTCCACTTTGATTGAATCAATAAAGACATTCTTACCATGCTTTGTGGTGAGATAATATGTAGTGGGAGTTGAAGGTGAAACAGTGATTGTGGAATCTGTTGACCCTGTTGACCATTCATAGGATATGATTGATCTCTTCGGTTGAACAGCATAGATTGAATCCAACATCCATGTTGGAAATTGACTCATGTCAACGCCAATGTCTGTTCCATTCTCTCCAGCACCAATCAATGATGAATTGTTTGCAAGTCGAAAATCAAATGCATTTGGATTAACAAATTGTGGATCTGCTTCGATATTTCCTCTACCTGTGAATCCTGTGCCATTTGAATATTCAAATGTAAGAGCATCTTGATTTCCGGAAATGTGATTTCTTCCATTATTGTCCAATCCACTAAAAATAGAATATTTTACGATTCCAGTGTGATCAAAGGTTGGATTGTGAAGATATCCGGATACATTATTATAAAATACACTATGATCAATCAAACTCGGTCCACTCCATGTAGTACCGGTATACACCAAACCAATTGTTGTTTTATTATTGGCAAAAATAGAATTGCTTAGTTTTTTTGAATGATGAATCTCTACAAGATGATCTGCTGTATTGTTTTTGAATACACAATTGCTGATCCCTGAGGGAGGATTGGAATAATGTGCATTTGCATGTAGAATCTTGGTATTGTTATCAAATACGCATTGATTTATCGTTACCGTTTTTCTATCAGATAAAATGACATTGCCATTGCCATTACAATTTCGAAATACACTTGATTCTATAATACTTTCTTCTACATTATATACTTCACCCATGCCAAATGCTAGATCATCTCCATCGGCTTTACTTTCAAATACACAGTTCTTCAATGTTATGCCGGAATGATTATCGACATAGACAAGATTACCACGATCATTGGATGACTGATTTAGATTATCTTGTTTTATGACAGTTCCAAACACATTGATTTCAAAATAGGATTGAACGCCTTTATCGATGATCTCAAGTGCCAAGATATTTTCACCATCTTTCATATACTCCTTATTGATGAATCCCTTGAAATCCCATCTATTCGGACTATATTCTTTCATGGCTGACTTGATGAGATTACCATTCAAGTAAAGTTTAAAACCATTGTCAACGGCAATTTTGTAAATAACACTGTCTTTATTTAGATGATCAAATGTTACCTTTTTTCGAAGATACATGGTCGTCCCCAAAGGCCAATTTGTATTCGTTGCGAATGATCCACTATATCCATGACCAAATGGTGCTTGTGCTGTTGACCATTGTACTTCATCCGCTGTTTTCCAATCAAGTGGTACTTCAACTCTACTCATAAGAAATGTATCATTAGAAATAATGATGTCTGTTGAGGCAATAACTATTTGCTCTTGCTTCACAGATCCATTCTTGATAGTAAATCCTTGTATCATTGATTCTTTTGTTTCCCCTTCATGTACATTAAATGCTCGACCTTTATTCTCACAATCAATGATCGTACAAAGTGCACCATTTTGACTTTGGACGGTAATTGTTTTTCCCTTGAGAGAAATATCTTTATTCCCCTGTCCTTTATACTCACCATCAAGCACTGTTACAATGCCACCATTAGTTGCCTTTTCAATGGCAAATTGAATTGTTTGATAAGGTTTATTAATCGTACCATCTCCCGAAATGTTATTTCCATTGACACTTACATACAATTCAGTTCCAATTTTCTTTTGATAGGGCATGATGGAACATACAGTCTCCGGCTCTAGGCATGAGCTATCTGTAGGTTTTACTAGATTCAATTCAAGAGATGTTCCCTTACAAATAGTAGTGTCTTGTTCACGAATTGAAAATCCACATGCTTTTGTATCGATTGCATTTGTTGATTTTGCAAGTGACCAAATGCCATCAGTTCTAATGTATATTACTCTTTTTCCTTTTGAGTCATAATACAGTGCATTATGTCCAAATTCATTAAGATATTTGACAGGTGGGATATCGCCGACAGTTGTCACAGGAACAAAGCCATCTTTTGAACCAATAGAAAACACAGATACGTCCATTGAGTATTCTGCAGTTTCAGCCCAATTTCTTGATCCATCATATTGTGCAGGAGGAATGAATCCGCCAACTTTCACAAATGACTGTTCATCATGATTCAATGTGATTGCACCTTCTTTGGTATAGCTCTCATGGTTAACCGGAAGAAGATTATTGAATGTATGGGTATTTAAATCCAGTTCCCAGACATCTTTAAGCCAGCAAAACTTTCCCACATCATTGGCCCATGGCTCGCTAATGCTACACTCTTGTTCAAATTGATCTCCAGAAGCATTTCCGGACCCTGATGCAAAGTACACTTTATTGTCACCAGGTTTTCCGAGAATAAGCGTGGGTGTGCGTTTTGCAGGTACTGTATTCTCGGCATTTGCATTGTTTTCAAAGACATTCTTCCAAGAGTCCTGATATTCCCATATCCAATTTTTCATACTGAAATACCCATAACCACCAACAAATCCGAAGGAATTTGTCTTCTCATTCCAATAGTAGCCAGCACCATAACTTTCGGCATCCGATCCACCATTTCCGATTTTTATCCAAGCGCCACCTGAGACTGGAAGTGCATACACATGTTCTCTACCACTCCGCACTGCAATAAGTCTATCATTAGTATGGTCATAAGTAAATGATCCTAAAGACCTCGGTGCTCCAGTATTTTGAATTTCATACATCGTATCACGATCGATGTCATATGCAATAACTATCATCACATCATTCACATATTTCATGCTGTAAATGATATTGTTAGTTCTGTCATAACCTGTAGAACTCAATCCTAATTTCTCAGAACTGAATGTGCCCTGATTTCTAATCTTTGTCCACTTATACTCTTCTGAATGAATATTTGCATTTAACATAATGCATGCAAACAATAGCATGAATAGCTTTTTCATAGCTTACCCTTGATAAATATATATTAACCCAATTTTCTATTACGTTTATTCTGCTTCATATTCCAAGCGAACGGTAATCGTCGCCGTTTTATTTTTTGATGAAGTATTGAATGATCCACCAGATTCATAATCCTCATCTGTATTTTGTCCGACAATTTGAAACACTCCCATTGATGCATGTTTTAATGAGCCCAATTCTGCATCTGATTTATCGGCTATTTTCTCTGCCCTCAATTTCGCATCCGCTGTTGCCTGCGCAATCATTTCCACTTTCAATTCAGAGAGTTTTGTATAATAGTACAGTGGACTCTCTGTTACAATTTCTATCCCTTGATCAATCAACTCACTGATTTCTCTTGATACCTTCTCAACCAAATCAACATTCCCTGATTCAACTCTAACTCTTTGTGTGAGCTTATACCCTATGAATTGTGAATATGAAGTCCCATTTGCTTCATACATCGTTTGAAATTCTTTCTCAATGTCAATCGAAGATATTTCCAATTCATTGGATTTCACACCTTTCTTCACAAGATACTCTTTGACACTCTGTTTTCTGTTTTCAATCAATGCATATGCTTCTTTCAAATTGGATGCACGAGCTGAAACGGATGATTGCCATATTATCAGGTCAGAAACAAAATCTCTGCTCCCCAATCCTGTTACAGAAATACCATTATCTATGGTATATCTTTTTATGATAGCATCAGATAATGTTGTTGTTGAAATAATAATTGCAAAAGCAATCAATAGTGTGTTTACATGAGCCTTCATCTATTCCTTCCAAAAAAACAGTAAAAAACAATGTCTCAACTCAACACTCCCTGATTTAATCCATCCTCGGCACAGGATACGGCGAAGTGCATATCATGTATACAATGACTCCAACACCCTGTTGTCATCATATACACCCCCGATATTTCCTAACACCGTACCCCTGAATCACGCCGACACAATTGTGAATGAAGAAGTTCACCATTCCCCATGGATTCCCCTAAAATCCAAATGGTGAACTTCCCCAAAACATGCATAGTCCCCATGATGCTTTTACACCCCTGCATCACCTATTCTTCCCTAAGAATTATATCTAAAGTTTACTCTGTTTCAATGTACTCTGATTACCTATATGTAATTCTCGTGCCAAACTTTTTTCGTGAATTTCTATCATGT